>JBEGSP010000316.1:0-3616 GCA_041179845.1 Pseudomonadota bacterium | reverse complement strand
ATTAATTTGACTAATTGTTTGCCGAAATTTTTCCCGCGTAATAGACCGATAAAGGCTTCTGGTGCACTTGCTAAGCCTTCAGATATCGTTTCACGGAATTTCAATTGGCCACTCGCTACTAAGCCACCGAGTTCACCTAATCCCTCGGGCCATAAATCCATATGCTCAGACACGATGAAGCCTTGCAGCATTAAACGCATCGACAAAATGACTCGCATATTATGGATAGGCATGGGTTGACCGTCATATCCCGAAATCAAGCCACACAGTGCGATGCGGCCATACGGATTCATACGAGCCAGTACCGAATCCATCACCACACCGCCGACATTTTCAAACAAGCCATCAATGCCATCCGGTGCAGCCGCTTTGACATCTTTATAGAGATTGCCGCCCTTGTAATCGATGCAGGCATCAAAGCCTAATTCATTCACTACGAAATCACATTTTTGCTTACCGCCTGCAATACCGATGACGCGGCATCCGTGTAATTTTGCGAGTTGTCCCACCACGCTACCCACCGCACCACTGGCAGCGGAAACCGCGATGGTCTGGCCAGCTTTCGGTTGAATAATTTTATTCAGGCCGTACCAAGCTGTCATACCCGGCATGCCTACCGCACCTAAATAAGCCGACATAGGAATATGGGTGGTATCAACTTTTTTTAATAATGTGCCATCAGATACACCCATTTCAGTCCAGCCAAACATACCAACAACTGTATCGCCTACCTTAAATTTTGCATGCTTAGATTCGACGACCTCGCCGACGGTACCACCGATCATGACTTCATCCAGTGCTTGAGGTGCTGCATAGCTTTTTACATCTTCCATACGCATGCGCATGTAAGGATCAAGCGAGAGATAGTGGTTACGAACCAAAAGCTCACCTTCTTTTATTGAGGGAATGGGTTTGGTCTCAAGACGAAAATTTTCTGGAGTCACAACACCTTGCGGACGTGATGCGAGAACCATGCACTGATACGTTGTCATGACTATTCCTTTGTGGAGGGAGATTTGCTGGAAATATCGAGGCGAGTCGTATGCTTAATGTATTTGAAGGTACCCATCGCTTTTGCTACCAATCGATCACCATCGTGCAGATCGGCTTCACAGAAGCATAACGTGGTTGATCGATGAAAGGCATGACCACTCGCTACAAGTCGATGCCCAGGTTTGCCGCTTGGTTGAAGAAAACTAGTTTTCATTTCAACCGTGACACACGCACGTAATTCAGCGTCGAGCGATCTACCCGCGAGAGCCATTGCCACATCCAGCAGTGTCATCACAACACCGCCGTGAGTGACTTGCCAGCTGTTCATGTGACGCGGCTCAAGATTGAGGGCGACTTGCGACTTGCCGCCTTCCATACCTAGATATTCAACACCCACTTCGTCAAGGAAGGGAATGTCGAATGGAAATGCAGTGCTAGACATAATTAGATGATTACTGACGAGACACCGCCATCGACTGCCAGCGTTTGACCTGTGATGTGTTTACCCGCATCGCTAGCGAACAAAACTACAGCACCTTTCAAATCTTCATCATCACCCAAGCGACGCAAAGGTGCGCGTTGTATTGCGTCTTCGCCCATAGTCTCGAGTAGGCCACGCGACATTTTCGAAGGAAAAAATCCGGGTGCGATGGCATTCACAGTTATGCCGTATCTACCCCATTCACCCGCTAACGTGCGCGTGAAATTAATAACGGCTGCTTTGGAGGTGTTGTAGGCGAGTGTCTGCATGTTGGCGCCATTGCCAGCAAGGCCAGCGATCGATGCAATGTTCACGATGCGACCATAGTTACGTGGAATCATGGATAACTTGCCTATGGATTGCGATAGTAAAAAAATGCTACGTACGTTTAAGTCCATAACTTTATCCCACGCTTCTACCGGATGATCTTCAGCAGGTGCGCCCCACGTTGCTCCTGCATTATTGATCAAAATATCAACGTGGCCCAGATGTTTCATCGCCGCTTCAGACAGTGGTTTGATGGATTCTTGTTTACCTAAATCAGCTGCGATAGCCAGAACGTCGATACCCATTTTTTTGAGATGAGCAACGGCTTCGTCTAATTCGTTTTGCTTACGTGATGAAATAATTAATTTGGCACCCTGCTCACCTAAAGCTTCTGCCATTTGCAGGCCCAGCCCACGTGAGCCACCTGTGATGAGTGCAGTGCGACCAGTGAGATCAAATAATTGTTGGGTTGTGTGCACGTGACCTCCAGTATTTTTGTTATTGGGCTAGATAAATCTAATTTAATTTACTTCGTAATCCATGCATTGCCGATCAAGCCGCACTGCGCCGACAAAAGGCTTAAGCGCAACGTGCTGAGGATGATCTTGATAGGCTTCTAGTGCAGCCAGCGAATCAAACTCTGAGTACAGCACCACATCATAGGTGCAGTCATAGCCTGGTTTAGCTAATGCCACTTCAAAGGTATGGATGCCGGGAACAATATCGGAGCAGGCATCTAGCAAGGCTTTCATTTTTATGGCGTTTTCTGATTTATCAGCACCTTCGGCATGATCTTTGAGTCGCCACATCACAATATGCTTAATCATGGTCATTCCATTCGTAGAATTTGCAAGCAGGGTTAAAACCAATCGTCCTGCATGACTAAGGTGGTTTTATCTAATGAATCGAGTAAATCTAATTGCGCATCAACGCGTGGTAACTCCCAGCGGAAAAACCAATCACAGGCTTGCCGTTTGCCGGCATAGAACGATTGATCACCGCGCTGGGATGCGTGAGCAGCGATGGCTTGTTCTAACCATATCCAGCTCATGACTAAATGGCCAAAGGCCTCAAGGTAGACCGAGGCATTTGCCAGCGTTACATTTAAATCGTTAGCCCCATGCAAAATTTCAGTGGTGTGAAGGAGGCGTTTCCATCGCTTGCCTAGCGCCGCACTGTGCTCAGTCAGATGACACTGTTCAGCACGTACTAAGGTATGAAGAATTTTCTCAGATAACAACGTCATCGCTGCGCCGCTATTCATCACCACTTTTCGACCTAGAAGATCGATCGCTTGGATGCCGTGCGTGCCTTCATGAATCGGATTTAAACGATTGTCACGATAGAGTTGTTCGACGTTGTATTCGCGGGTGTAACCATAGCCGCCATGAATTTGTATCGCGAGATTATTCGCTTCTAAGCACCATTGGGATGGCCAGGATTTGGCAATCGGCGTCAGAATATCGAGCAGTAATGTGGCGGATGTTCTGGCTTCAGTGGTATCAGCTGTTTTTTCTTCATCGACTAATCGAGCGCAATACAAAATCAGCGCCAGCCCACCTTCTACAAAGGCTTTTTGCGCTAACAGCATACGCCGCACATCGGTATGTTCTATTAGCGGTATTTGCGGCTGCGATGGATCTTTGTTCGCGGGTGGTCTACCTTGCGGTCGGTTGCGTGCGTAATCTAGTGACTGCAAGTAGCCTGTGTAGCCCAGCATAACTGCGCCCAGACCAACACCAATACGCGCCTCGTTCATCATGTTGAACATGGCAGCTAAACCTTGGTGCAACTTACCGACTAAATAAGCGACGGCTCCGAGCTTGCCATGGGGTTGGTATTTGCCTTCACCAAAATTGAGTAAGCAATTAGTGG
>JBEGSP010000315.1:0-3821 GCA_041179845.1 Pseudomonadota bacterium | reverse complement strand
ACCATGTCCTACTCTCTTCATCACTCGCAGCGCGCTGCACAGCGTGTGAGATCGACAAGCTCCCCAGAAAATGGGAACAACCTTCAGATCACACGCCAGTAATCGCAACCCTTAGCTGATTAATTGATTAATCAGCACTTGAGGGCGTTACGAATTTGATCTAACGAAGTAGGATCTTCAATGGTAGTGGTATCCCCCGGATCACGGCCTTCGCAAATCGCTTGAATCAAACGACGCAGCAATTTACCTGAGCGTGTCTTGGGTAATAAATTCACACAATGCACTCGTGCCGGACGAGCGACTGCGCCTAACTGCTTATCCACCAATCCCCAGACTTCAGCTTCTAAGGCCAAGCGCGCTTTAGGATCAGTCGCTGTCTCTGCCTGTTTGGGTACAACAAAGGCTACAGCGACCTGCCCTTTGAGTTTGTCTTCCACACCGACGACTGCAACCTCGGACACATTAGGATGACTAGAGATACTCTCTTCTATCTCACGTGTACCTAAACGATGACCCGCGACATTAATCACATCATCGGTACGACCGAGGATGAAGTAATAACCATCGTTATCGCGTATACCCCAATCGAAGGTGGAGTACACCTGCTCGTTACTAAAGTTTGACCAGTAGGTGTTTACAAAACGCTGATCATCGCCGTACACCGTTTGCATGCAACCCGGTGGTAGCGGCCCCTCGATAACCAATACGCCTTTTTCATTATCGCCACACAGCTCGCCAGTTGATTCATTCAACAATTTCATTTTGTAGCCCGGCATAGGAACACCGGGGCTACCCAAGCGAGTGGGTTTATCTTGAACGCCCTTGGCAATCGAAAGCACTGGCCAACCCGTTTCTGTCTGCCAGTAGTTATCAATGATAGGTACACCGAGTTCACCGGCAATCCAATCCGAAGTCGGCTCATCTAAAGGCTCACCGGCGAGATAGAGCGCTTTAAGCGATGAGAGATCATGCTTACGCATGAGTTCAGACGGATGTTTTTTAAGTACGCGTACCGCAGTCGGCGCAGAAAACATGCGCGACACTTTGTGTTTTTCAACGATCTGCCACCATATGCTGGCATCGGGTCGAACCGGTACGCCTTCATACAAAATGGTAGCCATTCCCGCTATCAACGGACCGTAAACGATATACGAGTGACCTACAACCCAACCAATATCGGAGGTACAGAAATACGTTTCACCAGGCTTACCGCAAAAAATGTAATCCATCGATGTAGCCAACGCTACCGTATAACCACCGACATCGCGCTGCACGCCTTTAGGTTTACCCGTCGTTCCTGAGGTATACAAAATATAGGAGATGTGATCGGATGGCAGCCAGGTAACGGGTACCTTTGCATCCATGAACTTATGTCGCAACTCAGCGTAATCAACATCCCTACCCGCCACACGCTCCATAGCAGAGAGATGGCGATCAACTAACAGCACATGTGCGGGCTTGTGCGATGCCAAACGAATCGCTTCATCCAGCAAGGGCTTATACGGAACGACTTTTCCGACACGTGAACCGGCATCAGCAGAGACAATTAACTTAGGCTTCGCATCGTCAATACGTGTCGCCAAACTATGCGCAGCAAAACCACCAAACACCACGGAGTGAATCGCACCGATACGCGCACATGCAAGCATCGCAAATGTAGCTTCAGCAATCATGGGCATATAAATCAATACCATGTCGCCCTTACCAACGCCCAGCGATTGCATGATGGCTGCGGTGCGCTCGACTTCGCGTTGTAGCTCGCGATAACTCCAGGTTTTTTCAACCGGCGCAGCATCAGGGGTTTCGGTTGAAATTGCGATCAGCGCGGTTTGATCACCTTGCTTATCCACCCAGCGATCAATCGCGTTGTGACAAAGATTAGTTTCTCCGCCGACGAACCAGTTAGAAAAAGGTGGCTTGGAATAATCCAGCACACGGGAATGCGGCGTACGCCACTCAATACGTTTGGCTTGTGTACCCCAAAACGTCTCAGGATCATCGATTGATTGTTTATAAAACTCGTTGTAATCCATGCCGTGTCCTCCCCCACCTTATTTTTTATGTATCGACTGCCAACTACTTATGCACCCATATCAAAAGCTATCACCGGGCACTTTGACCCAACCTTCCATCAACACGCGTGCACTGCGGCTCATGATAGCTTTAGTCACACTCCAGTCGCCGTTACTGTTGACGGCCTCTGCACCGACACGCAGGGTGCCTGAAGGATGACCAAAACGAACCGCGCTGCGTGCTCCACCACCAGCGGCAGCATTCACTAGCGTGCCCGGAATCGCTGCAGCAGTTCCAATCGCGACAGCGGCAGTACCCATCATCGCATGATGCAGCTTACCCATAGACAGCGCACGCACTAGCAAATCGATATCCCCTGCTTTCACCTGTTTTCCGCTCGACGAAATATAGTCAGCAGATTGAGCGACGAACGCCACCTTGGGAGTGTGTTGACGCTGGGCTGCTTCCTCAAGTGTCTTGATCAAACCCATGCGCAGCGCTCCGTGCGAACGAATCAATTCAAACATCGCCAGCGCTTTAGGATCACCATTAATCGCTTCTTGCAGCTCAGTACCGGTATAACCAATTTCCTGTGCATTCACAAAAATGGTGGGTATACCTGCGTTAATCATCGTCGCAGTCAGCGTACCCACGCCGGGTACCTCGAGTTGATCAACAACGCGGCCGGTAGGAAACATCGCACCACCCGCGCCATCTTCTTCCGCCGCTGGGTCCATGAATTCCAGTTGTACTTCTGCAGCAGGGAATGTCACACCATCGAGTTCAAAATCGCCAGTCTCTTGCACAACACCATTGACGATAGGTACATGTGCAATGATAGTTTTGCTGATGTTGGCTTGCCAGATACGAATGATGGCGACACCGTCTTTCGGTATGCGGCTCGCATCGACTAAGCCATTACTAATCGCAAAGGGACCAACGGCAGCTGACAGATTGCCGCAATTACCACTCCAATCAACGAAGGCTTTATCAATCGATACTTGACCAAATAAATAATCAACATCGTGATCCGCACGAGTACTTTTTGAAATAATCACTGATTTACTGGTACTCGACGTAGCACCGCCCATACCGTCGATCTGTTTGCCATAAGGATCAGGGCTACCAATCACACGTAACAATAATTTGTCACGCGCGGCTCCAGGTTGTTGAGCGCTTGCAGGAAGATCTTGCTGACGAAAAAAAACACCTTTACTGGTACCACCGCGCATATAGGTGGCAGCGACTTTAACTTGGGGAGCGTGTGCCATGATCAAGCCGCCTTTGTCGAAGCCAGAAAATCTTGCGCGAAGCGTTGCAGCACACCACCCGCTTCATAAATCGACACTTCTTCGGCGGTATCTAAGCGACAGGTAACGGGAACCTCAACGCGTTCACCATTTTTCCTATGAATGATAAGTGTTAGATCAGCGCGTGGTTTACGCTCGCCGACAACATCATAGGTTTCAGTTCCATCGATGCCGAATTTTTTTCTATCGGCGCCGGCTTTAAATTCAAGCGGTAAAACTCCCATACCGATCAAGTTGGTACGATGTATACGCTCAAAACCCTCAGCGACAATAGCTTCCACACCTGCCAAACGCACGCCTTTGGCAGCCCAGTCACGTGAAGAACCCTGACCATAATCGGCACCGGCAATAATGATCAACGGCTGTTTGCGTTCCATGTAGGTTTCAATTGCTTCCCACATGCGCGTCACTTTGCCTTCTGGCTCAATACGCGCTAACGATCCTTTTTGGATTTTTCCATCGACGACAGCCATTTCATTAATCAGCGTCGGATTCGCA
>JBEGSP010000314.1:0-3429 GCA_041179845.1 Pseudomonadota bacterium | reverse complement strand
ATTCACTACAAAAACAATGACATTAGTGACTCACCAACGTTTATCGAGAGCGGTACCAAGCAAAGGCCGAAGTTTGACAGCGATCGCTTCGCGAGCACGAAAAATCCGACTGCGCACCGTACCTATAGGACAGGCCATGGCGGCGGCGATTTCATCGTAACTCAGTCCCTCTATTTCGCGTAGGGTAATCGCTATACGTAACTCTTCCGGTAAAGCCTCCATGGCAAAATTGACGGTCTCAGCAATTTGCTTAGTCGCCAACATGGATTCGGGAGTGTTGATATCCCTTAGGTGCTCTCCATCATCAAAAGTTTCAGCTTCTTCTGCGTCCGCTTCGGTCGAGGTGGGTGCACGTCGACCTTGCGTTACCAAATAATTTTTCGCCGTATTGATACCAATACGGTACAGCCACGTGTAAAAAGCGGAATCGCCTCTGAACTGCGGAAGTGCGCGATAGGCCTTAATAAACGCTTCTTGCACCACATCTTCTGCTTCCGCCTGATCTCGAATTAGTCGCGATACCAGTCGCATCAATTTACGTTGATACTTCGACACTAGTAACTCGAACGCTTTTTTGTCTCCGTGTTGAACACGGTCGACCAACAGCTGATCTACCTCGCGTTCTGTGGTCAAACCAAAAATCCTCGCTCGCGAACGCAGCCCGAATCACCTGTTCGATCGAGTGCAGGCTTTGTTGTTGACTTGATTTCAGTTAAAAAGTTCCCCAGATTTAGGGAGCGAGTAACGGTCAGATATCGGAATTTGGATTTTTCCCAGCGATCCAATGACACGCTGTGTGTAACTCGCGGAAAGAAGCCTCGTTTAGCGAATCGGGCAGTACGATTACCACTCGTACATATCCATTCGCTGATTGAAAACGAAGCAATAGCAGCATTGACCAAAGCGTAGAGTCCCGTTGAAGTTGAACTAACTCGGTACGGTCCTGATCGGCACGACTAAATGGTACTGACTCAGGTATCGTGACCTGTTCAGTCTGGCGCAAGTGAATCACGCCATTTCCGGAAATATCAATGAAGAAGATTTTTCTGTAGCGCGCGGCATAGAGAAAACTAGTGATTGCTGCTGCGGCGCAAAGCAGTATGAGCGACTGACGAAAAACAAGTGCAGAATCATCAGCCGGAAAATTTAACAGCATCGTCGCTGTCGTCAACAGCAGAAGACCCATAACAACGAGCGCCAATGACAGGATGCGCGACGGATGAACTACAACGGAAGTGGCAATCGACATGAGATAACGTGACGTTACTTTACGCTACGCCGCTAGCGTTACGTTATCTCTACAAGACGAAAGGGACATCGCTGAGTCAGCGCTGCGAAAAATTAAGGAGCGCGGGAGAAAATTAAGGTTCCGTTCGTGCCACCAAAGCCGAACGAATTTTTTACTGCGATATCAATTTTCATATCCCGCGCTTGATTAGCGCAGTAGTCGAGATCGCAAGCAGGATCTTGATTGAAAATATTGATTGTCGGTGGAGATTTTTGATTATGAACAGCGAGCACTGTGAAGACGGCTTCCAGTCCGCCTGCACCACCCAGCAAATGTCCCGTCATGGATTTGGTTGAATTGACCACAATATTTTTTGCGTGATCACCTAAGGCGCGTTTAATTGCAACTGTTTCAGCCACATCACCCAGCGGTGTCGATGTGCCGTGTGCATTCACGTAATCAACCTGATCTGGATTCACGCCCGCATTGCGCATAGCAGCGACCATGCAGCGTCGTGCTCCATCGCCATCTTCCAGCGGTGCGGTCATATGATGAGCATCGGCACTCATACCAAAACCGAGCAACTCAGCATAAATTTTTGCGCCACGCGCCTTAGCATGCTCGTACTCTTCCAGCACCATAACGCCAGCGCCTTCACCCAGTACAAAACCATCGCGATCTTTATCCCATGGACGTGATGCCGTTGCCGGATCGTCGTTACGTGAAGACAGTGCACGGGCCGATGCAAAACCACCTAAGCCCAATGGCGAAATGGTTGATTCCGCTCCACCCGCAATAATGACATCGGCATCACCGTATTCAATCATGCGGCCGGCTTCACCTATGCAGTGCAGACCAGTAGTACAGGCCGTAACAATTGCAATGTTTGGACCTTTTAATCCGTATTTAATCGACAGGTGTCCAGAGATCATGTTGATGATCGAGGCTGGAACAAAGAAGGGACTAATACGGCGCGGACCACGGTTGGTCAGCTCGGTGTGCGTCTGCTCAATCATCGGCAAGCCACCAATACCTGAGCCGACTATGACGCCTATGCGCTCAGCATTTTCTTCGGTGACTTGAAGTCCACTGTCTTGCATCGCTTGCATGCCAGCAGCCATGCCGTAATGGATAAAGGTATCCATATGGCGAGCTTCTTTGCCGGGCATGTAATCCTCGACATTGAAGCCTTTGACTTCACCCGCAAAGTGCGTAGAGAAGGGACTTGCATCGAAACGTGTGATGGTTGCTATACCTGATTGGCCTGCCAATAGGGCTTCCCACGAAGCCGTAACAGAGTTACCAATCGGGGAAATGCATCCAAGTCCAGTGACGACTACACGACGTTGCTTTGAGCGACTCAAACCATGCTCCTGATAACTAACTAATTGCTCGCTGCGTAGAAATTAGGACTTAACGTGAGCCGTGGCGTAATCGATGGCCTGTTGGACCGTCGTAATCTTTTCGGCTTGCTCATCCGGGATTTCCATTTCGAATTCGTCTTCTAGTGCCATGACCAATTCAACGGTATCTAGCGAATCTGCGCCGAGGTCATCAACGAACGATGATTCGTTCTTGATATCAGCTTCAGCAACACCGAGTTGCTCAGCAACTATTTTTTTAACGCGGGATTCGATGTCAGACATCTTGCTCCTCCAAAGGACAGGTTTCGTAAAGTGCGCGCATTTTATCAGGTTTGCGCGATGGAACTCAGTTTTTGACTTTTGCTTTTAATAACAAAAAAATGCACTGAAAATCAAGCAAAAGCCCGTAATTACTTGGCTTAACCACCACTCATGTACATACCGCCGTTAACGTGCAGAGTTGTACCCGTGACATATCCTGCCTCAGGCGATGCTAAAAACGCTACAGCGGCTGCAATATCTTCAGGCATACCGAAGCGGCCGGCAGGTATTTGCTGCAATAGTGCTGCAACCTGCTGCTCGTTTAGCGATTTGGTCATATCGGTATCAATAAAACCAGGAGCAACGCAATTAACGGTGATATTCCGACTACCTACCTCACGCGCTAAGGCGCGAGTCATGCCGGCAACACCTGCTTTGGAGGCCGCGTAATTCATTTGTCCGGGATTACCTGCCGAACCAACGACAGAGGTGATATTGATGATGCGGCCGTGCTTAGCTTTCATCATTCCTCGTAACACCGCGCGCGATAAACGACCCACAGCGGTTAAATTGGTA
>JBEGSP010000313.1:0-11650 GCA_041179845.1 Pseudomonadota bacterium | reverse complement strand
ACCTACTTGAGCTACCCTCACTGATTCAAGAGTCGATCTACTCCTCTGAAAGCCTACGCGGTCTGTTTGTACGCGTATTCGTCGCTTTATTTTTAATAACGGGCATAGGTACATGGTGGCTTGTTTTAAGTACAGATAGCCGACGCACTGCGCAGTTAGAAACTGAGCGTCAAACACGTTTGCTACTGAATGAAATCGATGCACACCGTCAAACCGATCTGGCGTTACAACATGCTAAAGAAATAGCCGAAGCATCGAATCTTGCTAAAAGTCGCTTCGTCACAGGTATGAGTCATGAATTGCGCACACCACTCAACAGCATCTTAGGTTATGCGCAAATTTTACAGAATGATAAAAACATACCTGCTAATCGACAAAATGCCATCAGCGTAGTTCGTCGTAGTGGTGAGCATTTACTGTCACTCATTGATGGCATGCTGGATATCGCAAAAATTGAAGCCGGCAAGTTGCGCATCGATTACGGCGATTTAGCCTTCCGTGAATTTCTCGATCAAATCGTACAAATGGTCGCGCCTCAGGCCGCACAAAAAGGCCTACGATTTAATTTTATCGAGACCGGCCGCATACCCCAGCGTGTCTATGCGGATGAAAAACGTCTAAGGCAAATATTGATTAACCTAGTTGCGAATGCCATCAAATTCACCGATACGGGGTCAGTCACACTACGCTTAAGCTATGCCAGAGAGATTGCTTTATTCGAAGTTGAAGATACAGGTATTGGTATTGCTGCCGAAGATATTGAACGCGTATTTTTACCTTTCGAGCGCAGTAACACGGCCAGCATTCGACAAGATATCGGTACCGGTTTAGGCTTATCGATTTCAAATTTACTCGCCCACATTATGGGTGGTGAATTGACGGTAAACAGTACCGTCGGCAAAGGTAGCGTATTTCGCTTGAGGCTGTATTTACGGGAAATGCGCGAACCCGCCTCTACCATGACAGAAATCACCAATGCCACTGGCTATGTCGGTACACGCAAACGATTATTAGTGGTGGATGATCAAGCTTCGCAACGAGTGGTGTTGCATGAAATGCTGGCACCGTTAGGCTTTGATATTGTTGAAGCTGATAGTGGTGCCGCATGTATTGCTGAAATTGCGCGTAACAAACCCGATTTACTTTTGATGGATATTTCTATGCCTGAGATGGATGGCTGGGAAGTCTGTCGACGTTTACGGGAGAGTGGTTATGATGATCTGCCGATTATCATCGTCTCAGCCAATGTGTTTGATCCTACCGCGCGTCAGGAAGATAGTCTTTTGTGCAATGACTTCATTGCCAAGCCCTTCATGATGCAGGATCTACTATCCAAACTAAAACTCCATCTAGGCATTGAATGGATTTCAGCTTCGCCCATAGCCACCGAAGCGCAAGCCGTTCGCTTGATACCCTCCAAAATAACCCTTGAAAAACTTTTAGCCTTAGGTGACATCGGCTACGTCAAAGGTATACACACTGCGCTAGATGAAATTGAGGCTGGTAATGCATTGTATGCACCGTTCTGCGCTGAACTACGTTCGCTGGTTGAACGCTTTCGTTTACCTGAATATATGAATCGACTTAAGGAGCTGCGCTATGACGACGTTTGAGGGAGACGTCGCCCTGATTGTGGATGACGTCCCAGAAAATCTTTCGCTATTGTCGGATGCACTCTCCGAAGCGGGCTATACCGTACTCGTAGCCACCGATGGCTTATCAGCGCTTGACCGCTTAAGTCGCATCGTACCCGATATTATTTTGCTCGATGCCGTTATGCCGGGTATCGATGGTTTTGAAACCTGTCGTCGTATAAAGCAAATGGAGAACGTACGCCATGTACCTATTATGTTTATGACCGGATTGACCGAAACTGAACATGTGTTGCAAGGTTTTGATGCCGGCGGCATGGACTACGTGACTAAACCGATTGAGCCTACTGAGGTGCTTGCGCGCGTTGCCACGCATATCCGTAATGCACGCATGATGGCGCAAGCACGTCATGCGATTGATGCGGTATCGCATGCAGCGATTTCTGTGAATGCCGATGGCACGCCATTATGGCAAACACGACAAGCGGCTGAGTGGCTTAAAAAATATTTTTCGTCTGACTCTTTACCTAAAGACCAACTTCCTACGGTTGTCGCTGAATGGCTTAAAGCAGAGCTTGCTAAAGAAGGTGATCACTCGCCACTTCACGCTAAAAATGCGGGGCTCGAATTACACTTAACCATAGCGCGACGTCAGCGTGAATTACTGATTCTTTTAGAAGAAAAATCCGACGAAGGTATATCTTCGTTAGCTCACTATCAACTCACACCACGTGAGTTAGATGTACTTTTGTGGGTAGCCAAAGGAAAAACTAATCGTGATATTGCTGAGATATTGGGTATGAGTCCACGCACTGTAAATAAACATCTGGAACATATTTATGTGAAGTTAGGAGTAGAAACGCGTTCGGCAGCTGCAGCACTGGTTGCAGGCAAGACAAATTTGACATAAGAAATCACTAAGGTGATTATTCAGTTACTAATTCATTCACTGCAAAGAAGGTTTTTTTCGTAAGAAAATCATCTTAACCCCTCTTCTATACGTCAAATGACGCATACGATTCAGGTGTCATAAGCCTGTTTGTAATTGACAGAAAATTTCTCCGCCACGTACCATCGAAGCTACTTTTAGCGCGTTCGCGATAAGTTTTTTCTTTGAAGGAGAACTCCATGTATCACGGCGATATATCCAGCAGTAAGGACACCGTAGGTGTTGCAGTCGTTAACTACAAAATGCCTCGCTTGCATACCAAAGCGGAAGTACTGGCGAATGCACGCAACATCGCTGAGATGGTCAAGGGCATGAAAATTGGTCTGCCTGGTATGGATTTAGTTATTTTCCCTGAGTACTCGACTCACGGCATCATGTACGACTCCAAAGAAATGTACGACACCGCAGCCGCTGTGCCTGGTGAAGAAACGGACATTTTTGCTGAAGCATGCCGCTCTGCGAAAGTATGGGGAGTTTTCTCACTGACTGGCGAGCGCCATGAAGAGCACCCGAATAAAGCACCGTACAACACGCTGATACTGATGAACGACAAAGGCGAGATCGTACAAAAATATCGCAAGATCATGCCGTGGGTGCCGATTGAAGGTTGGTACCCTGGTAATTGCACTTACGTTTCTGAAGGTCCTAAAGGTTTAAAAATCAGTCTCATCATCTGCGATGACGGTAATTACCCGGAAATCTGGCGCGATTGCGCTATGAAAGGTGCTGAACTCATCGTGCGCTGCCAGGGCTATATGTACCCAGCTAAAGATCAGCAAGTATTAATGGCAAAAGCGATGGCATGGGCGAACAACAGCTACGTCGCTGTTGCTAATGCCTCCGGCTTTGATGGTGTGTATTCCTACTTTGGTCACTCAGCCATCATCGGCTTTGATGGCCGCACCATGGGCGAATGCGGTGAAGAAGACAACGGTATTCAGTATGCGCAGCTGTCAACCAGCCTGATTCGTGATGCACGTAAAAATATGCAATCAGAAAATCATTTGTTCAAACTACTACACCGTGGCTACACCGGCAAAATTAATTCCGGTGAAGATGAACGTGGTGTTGCTACCTGCCCGTATGACTTTTACTCAAAGTGGGTGAATGATCCGGAAGGTACTCGCGCCATGGTTGAACAAATTACACGGCCTATGGTTGGTACAGAAGAATGCCCAATACCTGGCATTCCTAATCCCGAAACCGCTAAACACAAATAAATAATGCAGACTGCCGCAGTCATTCCAGCCACTCGTGTCGATCGCGAACCTTACTATCTTCCGGTTCACGATGAAGTAGCGCAGTTCGAAGCCGCCTTTGCGGCTCGACTGCCGGTGATGATTAAAGGGCCTACTGGCTGCGGTAAAACGCGATTTATTGAACACATGGCTTGGCGTTTAAGCCGCCAGCTAATTACGGTTGCCTGTAATGAAGATACGAGTGCCAGTGATTTAATTGGACGCTTTTTGCTGAATGCTGAAGGCACGTATTGGCAAGATGGACCGCTCACTCGGGCTGCCCGCACAGGAGCCATTTGCTATTTGGACGAAATCGTTGAAGCGCGACAGGATACGGTGGTCGCAATTCACCCACTGACTGATTCACGCCGATCACTGCCTATCGATCGCCGTAATGAAATCGTCAGTGCTCATGCTGATTTCCAATTAGTGATTTCGTATAACCCGGGTTATCAGCGGCTGTTAAAAGATCTGAAGCCATCGACCAAGCAGCGCTTTGTCGCGATTGATTTTCACTACCCCCTACCCGAACTCGAAGCTGAAATCATCGTGCATGAAAGTAGTGTCGATAGCGCCATGAGTAAAACATTGGTGGAAATCGGAACGCGTATGCGCCGTTTGAAAGGTCACGGTCTGGATGAAGGCGCTTCTACGCGCATGCTGGTTTACGCAGGCGCACTGATCGCCGGCGGTATCGCTCCGGAAGCGGCCTGCCGTATGGCGTTAGTTCAACCCATCAGCGATGATACCGACATGCTGGAAGCACTTTCTGGAATCGTACAGAGCTGCTTGCGATGAACCCCATCAGTAGTACCGAATCACCACGACAAGGATTTGATAGCGCTGCCGGACATCTACGTCCTTATTTGCATGGATTGTGGGATCAAGAATTTTCACTCTGGCCAGTAGTCGGTGATAGCCCCCTGCAACGACCCTTCATCTCAGAACTAGGCATTCATCTTCCGCGTCAGTACACTTCACATCAAGGCGGTGCCTTACGAGATTTGTACCGCGCTGCTGCTGCTCATGCAGCGGCCCATTGTGTTTTCTCAACACAGCAGTTTGAACGCAAAAAACTCAAGCCTGTGCAATTGGCGATTATTTCTTTGCTTGAAGATGCACGCATTGAACAACTCGCTATTCAAGAAATGCCGGGCCTGCGCCGATTATGGCGACAATTTTTTAGTGTTTACTCTGCTAATGAATTCAATCTCACTGCTAACGCATTATTGCTACGACTATCGTTAGCATTACTCGATACATCGGTTGAAGATACCAATCCCTGGATTAGTAAAGCGCGGCAGCTGTATCACGAATCACAACAATCACACAGCGGTCCGCAGGCATTGCGTGATATCGGATCGCTTTTAGGGAATGATTTAGGACAGATGCGCTTACGCTTTGATGCTAAGTCGTATGTGATCGAACCAGTTTATCGTGATGACAATCTGTTTCTTTGGGATAGTGATGCGCCGCCCGAAGAAACACGGTCCGAACTCAGTGCGCAAGCTCAACCCAACGAGCAAGATGAAACGGTGCCGCGCATGGATAACAACGCCACGCAGGAATGGCGTGTGCGCACACTACCCATCGCTAAGACGGCTGAAGAAGCGCCTCCTAGTGCCTACACTACGGTAGCGCGCTATGACGAGTGGGATGATCGAATCGGTCTCTACCGTCGTCAATGGTGCACTCTGATTGAAGAAATTCCACAGCAAGCAGATTCGTCCCACTTGATGGCCATTCTAGCGGCTCAATTAAAACAATCCACGCGTCTTGCGCAATTACTGCAGGCGCGTAAGCAAGGGCAGCGTCAACGACCTGTACGACATACCGAAGGCGATGATCTTGAACTCGACGCGATGGTTAAAGCGCAGATAGCTTTACGCTCAGGTCATGATCCTGATGCAGCGCTGTTCCAGCGTGCGCACAAACAAAAACCCGATCTATCGGTGTTAGTGCTGATGGATTTATCGGTGTCGACTTCTCGCCCAACCGCTGACGGTACCAGCATGCTGGATTTAATGCGACGAGCCAGCCTCTTGCTAGGTAGTGCGATTGAACATAGTCGCGATCAATGGGCGATTCATGGTTTTCGCTCAAACGGTCGGCATCAAGTGCATTACTTGCGCTTAAAAGAATTTAATCAACCACTCGACGATCAGGTTTTACAAGGAATGGCAGCATTGGAAGGTGAATGGTCAACTCGCATGGGAGCTGCGATACGGCATGCCAGTCATTTGATGCGTCATGTAAAAACGCAGCAGCGTTTGATTTTATTATTAACTGATGGTGAGCCGCATGACATTGACATGCCCTGGCCGACTATGCTGACCAAAGATGCGGCGCGTGCGGTTGCACAATCGACAGCCGAAGGAACGCCCGTTTTTTGCGTCTCTGTCGATAGCGCAGGCGATGATTATCTGAAAGAGATCTTTGGTTCGCATCGCTATCGCGTGATCGATAACTTGGAACAATTACCGATTACATTGCCTGAACTGTATTTACAACTGAGTGCATAAGGAAACGAAAAGCGTATACGATGATTTTTTGCTATCGCACCAAAAGTAAGCACGATTAAAACATGAATCTTCGATTGTTTTGATGGTGTGCAAACTGCTATGCTTTGCATGATGAGAACTACAACTGCTGAATCTGATAACACGAGTATGACGCAAGTAGAGGACGAGCGCTCGCATTTGCTGGCCACACTGGAACTAGGCTTTAGACGTGATGGTGATTGCACACGATTGATTCACCGCTTACACAGTGGGCCATTGCGCGTTCAAAAACCGCTGTACCCCGAAGGTGAAGCAACCTGTCATGTCGTGATCGTGCATCCGCCAGGTGGTGTAGTAGGTGGTGATGAATTACGTGTGCAAACAAAATTAGAGAGTGGTGCGAGAGCTTTGCTATCTACACCCGGTGCTGCGAAGTGGTATCGAGCGAATGGCCATGTATCAAAGCAGCAGTTAAAACTACGACTAGCGCCGAGCGCGGTAATGGAATGGCTGCCACAAGAAACCATTTTTTTTAATGGTGCGGATGTCGTTTTAGACAGCGAGATAGCACTAGAAGGCGATGCGCAGTATCTCGGTTGTGAAATTTTGTGTTTCGGCCGCACTGCCCACGGTGAACGTTTTACTCATGGTCGTTTGCGTCAACGACTAAAGATTACTCGAGAGAGCAAACCGATTTGGTTTGAACAAGGCGATCTCAGGGCGGATAGTCGAATGATGACTACCCCTCTAGGTTTAGCTGGCTATAGCGTGTGCGCCACACTCATCGTTGCGGGTGCGAATACTCCTGCAGCTGGCTGCTTAGACGAAGTAAGGGCACGTTGTGAACCGATAGCTGTAGAAGGTCAGTTCGGAGCGAGCCAATTGAAAACTGTCGTAGTAGTGCGCTATCTTTGTAACAGTAGCGAAGTAGCGCGTGAACTGATGCTCACCGCGTGGTCTGTGTTGCGACCTGCCCTGCTCGGGCAAGTGGCGCACGTACCGCGTATATGGAATACCTGAACTATCCATCACAACGAGGGAGACGATGGAACTCACACCTAGAGAAAAAGATAAATTGCTGATTTTTACAGCGGCATTGGTTGCCGAGCGTCGGCGAGCGCGTGGATTAAAGCTGAACTATCCCGAATCAATTGCATTAATCACTGCTGCCATCATGGAAGGTGCGCGTGATGGTCGCAGCGTGGCTGAACTCATGAGCGAAGGAACAAAAATCCTGACGCGCAACGATGTGATGGAAGGCGTGGCTGAAATGATTCCAGATATTCAGGTGGAAGCAACCTTCCCTGACGGTACCAAACTGGTCACCGTTCATAACCCTATACCCTAATCGCACACTAGGAGCACACGATGATCCCAGGCGAAATGCTCATCGAAGATGGCGACATTGAATTGAACGTCGGTCGTGCAACGGCCAGCATCAAAGTCGCTAATACAGGCGATCGACCGATTCAGGTTGGATCGCATTTTCATTTTTACGAAACTAATCCTGCACTCGAGTTTGATCGTGCTGTTGCGTACGGTATGCGTCTCAATATCACGGCAGGAACAGCGGTGCGCTTTGAACCTGGTCAACATCGTACGGTTGAATTAGTCGCACTCGCCGGTTCGCGTAAAGTCTATGGCTTCAATGGCAAAGTCATGGGAGCACTGAAAGAGAAAAAAGCATGAGCAAGATTACTCGCAAAGCGTATGCAGAAATGTTCGGGCCGACTACTGGCGATCGCATACGTTTAGCTGACACCGAACTCTTTATTGAAGTTGAAAAAGACTACACCACGTATGGCGAAGAAGTTAAATTCGGTGGTGGCAAAGTCATACGCGATGGCATGGGTCAATCGCAACGTGCGTACAACGATGTGATGGACACCGTCATCACCAATGCGGTGATTATGGATCATTGGGGTATCGTAAAAGCAGATATCGGCATCAAGTCAGGGCGCATTGCTGCGATAGGCAAAGCGGGTAATCCCGATATTCAACCCGATGTGACGATGTCCATCGGTGGTGCGACTGAAATCATCGCCGGCGAAGGCATGATCGTAACGGCAGGTGGTATCGATACCCATATTCATTTCATCTGCCCGCAACAAATTGAAGAAGCATTGATGTCGGGCGTGACAACGATGATAGGTGGCGGCACCGGCCCTGCAGTCGGCACTGCTGCAACTACCTGCACACCAGGTCCGTGGCATATCCAATCCATGCTCGCTGCGGCCGATGCATTTCCTATGAATTTGGGCTTTTTAGGTAAAGGTAATGTGAGTTTACCTAAGCCACTGGAAGAACAAATACAGGCTGGTGCGATTGGTTTGAAACTCCATGAAGATTGGGGCACAACACCCGCTGCGATAGATAACTGCTTGTCGGTTGCTGATCGCATGGATGTCCAAGTAGCGATTCACACCGACACATTAAATGAAGCGGGCTTTTTAGAGCACACACTTGCTGCCTTCAAAGATAGAACGATTCATACCTTTCATACCGAAGGTGCCGGTGGTGGCCACGCGCCAGATATTATTGCGGCTGTCGGTCAAGGCAATGTACTGCCCTCGTCAACCAATCCAACGCGTCCGTACACGGTCAATACGTTGGATGAGCACTTGGACATGCTGATGGTCTGCCATCATCTCGACCCAGCCATCACTGAAGATATTGCATTTGCTGAATCACGTATTCGTCGCGAGACGATTGCGGCTGAAGATATTTTGCATGACCTCGGTGCGATCTCGATGATGTCATCCGATTCGCAAGCCATGGGTCGCGTGGGTGAAGTCATTATGCGTACTTGGCAAACTGCACATAAGATGAAAACTCAACGCGGTGCGCTAAAAGAAGATTGCTCGCGCAATGATAATTTCCGCGCCAAGCGCTATATCGCTAAGTACACCATCAATCCAGCTATCACTCATGGTGTATCGCATTTAGTCGGTTCCATTGAAACGGGCAAACTCGCTGATCTAGTCTTGTGGAAACCTGCCTTCTTTGGTGTGAAACCATCGATGATTTTAAAAAGCGGAATGATCGCAGCCGCCCCTATGGGTGATCCGAATGCCTCCATACCCACGCCACAGCCGGTGCACTACCGCATGATGTTTGGTGCGTATGGCGGTGCGCTACGTACATCACTGACGTTTGTTTCTCAAGCAGCTTTTGATTCTGGTGTGGGTCAAACACTCAAACTGAATAAGTCAATTGAAGCGGTAAAAAATATGCGTCATCTGCGCAAGCAAGACATGATTCATAACGGCTACACACCCACCATGGAAGTCGATCCTGAAACCTATGAAGTGCGTGCCAATGGTGAACTACTGGTCTGCGAGCCGGCAAAAATTTTGCCAATGGCGCAACGCTACTTTCTATTCTGATTTAATTTTTTAACGACCCCATGCTCACGCTTAACACTAAAGTTAGTCACGCCGATGCGATTGCTGGCGAATTGGTATTGCCTTATGAATTACGCGAAAAAAGTCGGCTGCGCGCCAAATTAGCATCAGGCGAAGAAGTAGCCGTTTTTACGGTGCGCGGAACGGTGCTACGCAATGACGATCTCATTAAAGGTGATGATGGTCGCGTGATTCGTGTTGTAGCTGCTGCAGAGGCGACCTATAAAGTGGAATGCGCATCACCACAAGCCTTATTGCGTTGCGCTTTTCATTTGGGTAATCGCCATACGCAAGCGCAGGTAGGTGATGGCTTTCTTCGGATTCGACGCGATCCTGTTCTGAAAGACATGCTGGCAGGCTTAGGTGCCACAGTGATCGAAGAACAAGCTCCCTTCGAACCCGAATCGGGTGCTTATGGTGGCGGTCATCATCATGATGATGGGCATTCTCATTTACTTGCGCCGATACCACTACGCCAAAAAATTCATCGCCCGGGTGATCCGGCATGAGTATGAATACTGCTGCGCTGGTTCGACTGCTACAAATTTGCAGCCCATCACTGCCGGTTGGGGCCTACAGCTATTCACAAGGCTTGGAAGCGGCCATGGTGCAAGGTTTGGTGCATGACGAAGCAAGCGCACGGCATTGGATTGTCGATATGCTAGACGATGTCGTGGCACGGTTTGAAGCACCGATGTGCTGGCGTTTGATGCAGGCGTTCTCGTCAGGCGATACGATAACTATTCACGATTTGAACGACTGTTTTTTAGCCGCGCGTGATACCGCAGAATTTCGTGCTGAGACAGTGCAGATGGGTTACTCCTTATCCAAATTACTGCAAGAACTCACACCTGAACGTAAAGACATCACTCAGATTATTAGCTCACTACCTGAAGTCGCCTTCCCTACAGCTTTTGCTGCTGCGTGTGCTGCACTCCACATCCCATCAGACGAAGCACTGATAGGCCTGTTATTTTCATGGGCGGAGAATCAAGTGATCGCCTGCGTGAAATCCGTGCCGCTCGGTCAAGTCAGTGGTCAACGATTATTACTATCGCTTGAGCCTGCGCTAGCGGCAGCTTCACTCACCGCACGCGGTTTGAAGGATGATGAACTCTCGAATTGGTCGCCCGGTCTGTCACTGCTATCGATGCAGCATGAAGTGCAGTACAGCCGACTCTATCGCTCCTGATTTTTTATATAGAAAGACATCAACATGACTACACCTAATCCACTGCGTGTCGGTATTGGTGGCCCGGTAGGCTCCGGCAAAACAGCGCTGTGCGAGATGCTCTGCAAAAAAATGCGTGATGACTACGACATGGCCGTCATCACCAACGATATCTACACGCGCGAAGATATGGAAATTTTATTGCGTGCCGATGCACTCCCTGCGAATCGACTCATGGGCGTAGAAACCGGTGGCTGCCCACACACGGCTATTCGTGAAGATGCTTCGATTAATTTGGAAGCGATTGCACGTATGAGCGCAGAGTTTCCTGATTTAGATCTAATACTAGTGGAATCAGGTGGTGATAACTTAGCGGCTACTTTTAGTCCAGAGCTGTCTGACCTGACGATTTATGTGATTGATGTCGCGGGTGGAGAAAAAATCCCCCGCAAAGGTGGCCCTGGGATCACACGATCGGATCTGTTGATTATTAATAAAACTGATCTTGCCCCACACGTCGGTGCCAATCTGGACATCATGGCTAGCGATGCCAAAAAAATGCGCGGAGATAGACCCTTTGTGTTCACCAACTTACGTAAAGGCGATGGTGTAGATACGGTGATTGATTTTATTCGCACCCAAGGCTTGCTGGATCAGTAGGTCTTCAAGAGAGGCGTCGCTCTTATACCGTGGCAGTACTGGCATGCAGGTCTAGGTTGTGGCGTTTACTGGTTAGCACCCCGTCAGTGATCTCGTGAACTAGATAACCTGGATTATCACGGCACAATTGATCGA
>JBEGSP010000312.1:0-7453 GCA_041179845.1 Pseudomonadota bacterium | reverse complement strand
ACTGGCCATATGTGGAAGGTTTGCGAATCGACGAAGCAAATCATCCGCTGGCGTTGCTCTGTGTGGGTATGTATGGGCAGACACTTCTGAATCAAAATGGCGCGCCGGTACGCTTAGTCGTACCGTGGAAATACGGTTTTAAATCGGCTAAATCGCTAGTGAGGATACGCTTTACAGAGCATCAACCTAAAACCGCTTGGAATAAAACCGCACCCGACGAATATGGTTTTTACTCGAACGTAAATCCCGAAGTTGCGCATCCGCGTTGGTCGCAAGCGACCGAGCGACGTATTGGTGAAGATGGATTATTTACGCGTAAACGTAAAACCCTGATGTTTAATGGCTACCCCGAAGTTGCATCGCTGTATTCGGGTATGGATTTGAAAAAATTTTATTAATCCTAAGCGTCAATGTGGAATCTCACTGCTGCTCACATTAAGCGAGTCAAGCTCGTCATCTTTCTCGTAGCGCTACTACCTTTGCTACGACTTATAGAGCGTGGTGTGCATGATAATCTGAGTGCTAATCCTTTGGAATTTCTCACCCGTGCTACGGGTGATTGGGCAATATATTTTCTGTGCCTGACTCTGTCGGTGACCCCATTGCGTCGTATGACTGGGCTGAATTGGCTGCTGCGACTACGGCGTTTACTGGGCCTGTATGTTTTCTTCTATGCGTTTTTGCATTTCCTGTGTTTTCTGTGGTTCGATCATTTTTTTGATCTAGAAGAAATGGGGAAAGACATACTCAAGCGACCATTTATTGCAGTGGGGTTTACAGCATTTATGTTGCTAGTTCCATTGGCTGTAACGAGCAGTGATCGCATGATGCGTCAACTGGGTCGGTGGTGGGGTAGGCTGCATCGCTTGATTTATGCAGTAGCGCTGCTGGCCGTTTTACATTTTTGGTGGATGAAGTCAGGTAAAAATAATTTGCAAGAGCCGATGCTCATAGCGCTGGTGATGGCGTTGCTATTGGGGTCGCGTTTAGTTTTCATATGGCGTGCACGTCGAACACCAGCGACGGTGACTTAGTCTGATTTAGATATTTTCTAAAGCGAACAGATCAGACGATTTTTCTCGTTTGCGTATCACCCTGAATTGATCGCCTTCGACCAGTACTTCCGCTGCACGGCCGCGGGTGTTGTAGTTCGATGCCATGGTCATGCCATACGCACCCGCTGACATAATTGCAAGCAGATCACCTGACTCTATTGCGAGTGAACGATCACGAGCTAACCAATCACCGGATTCACAGACAGGGCCAACCACGTCATACGTTTTTGATGGCTCGGCTCGTTGATTGACTGGCTGTACTCCATGCCATGCCTCATACATGGCTGGACGCATCAGGTCATTCATTGCTGCGTCCACCACAGCAAAATTTTTATTGCCGCCGTGCTTAAGGTACTGGACCTCAGTAATCAGAACTCCTGCATTGCCAACAATAGAGCGGCCTGGTTCAAACAGAACCGTAATCGGTTTACTGTTGTAGCGTTCCGCCCGCCAGCTATCGATGCGTTTGAAAAGGCGGGTTAAATAATCACTGACTGCTACGGGCTGCTCCTGATCGTACGTGATACCAATGCCACCACCAATATCCAAGTGGTGCAGTTCAATCCCAGCCTCATGCAGTTGATCAGCGAGTTCAATCACTTTATCTAAAGCTTCAAGCAGCGGAGCATCATCTAACAGCTGTGAACCAATGTGACAATCGATTCCTGTTACTTCAAGGTGAGGTAATCCAGCGGCTACGCGGTAGGTTTGCAAGGCATCTTCAAATGCGATACCAAATTTATTTTCTTTCAGGCCGGTAGAAATATACGGGTGCGTTTTTGGATCGACATCGGGATTCACGCGCAGCGATACGCGTGCACGTTTACCCATACTTGCGGCCACATCATTTAACCGGTGTAGCTCAGGAATCGACTCCACGTTAAAGCAGAGGATGTCATGTGACAGCGCCAGACGCATTTCATCGCGTGACTTGCCCACGCCTGAAAAAATAACTTTTTTCGTGTCGCCACCAGCGGCGATCACTCGCTCTAGTTCACCACCTGAAACGATATCAAAGCCTGAGCCCAGCTTGCTTAGTAGATTAAGAACAGCCAAGTTAGAGTTGGATTTAACCGAGTAGCAAACAAGCGCACCTCCATTACCTCTGCCATGCTGTTGACAGGCCGTTGCATACGCAAGGAAATTTTCTGTCAAACTGGCACTGGAGTAAACGTAGGTAGGCGTCCCGAACTCTGCGGCGATTCGATCAAGCGCTGTTTGTTCGGCATGTAATTTGCCGTTTGTATAAGTAAAGTGCGACATGATCGAGGCTAGCGGGATTGGGACGAGGAGTCACCACCCCCTGCGTCTTCTGAAGGTTGATTTTTGGGTGGTGTGCGGTCAGGTAAATACAGAGCACCGGTTTGACCACAGGCGCTTATGCCGGTAATCAAAAACGCCGCTAGAATCACTCGCAATGTGGTCATGAATGAAAAAAAACTGGAATTTGGTTTCGCAAAAAACGACTAAGTGGAGTGTAGCATGACCGAATCAGAGTACTTGGTGCTGGCTGAAGCAGTGCTGAATGACATTGAAATCAGACTAGAGCGCGTAGCCGATAGTGGCGACGTTGATATTGAATGTAACCGGAGTGGGAATGTGCTTGAAATTGAATTCATTGATACGGATTCAAAAATTATCGTCAACACACAAGCACCCATGCAAGAAATATGGATGGCGGCCCGTTCAGGCGGTTTTCACTACCGGTATAACGGGCAGCAGTGGCTTGATACCCGAGATGGATCAGAGCTTTACGCCGCACTGTCAAAGGTGGCTTCCTTACAAGCGGGTAGTCCGATCACGCTTTAACAAGCCCTATTTTTTGGGCTAGTTGGTATCAAAATAATTCGCTTTTTTGTCCATCCTCCGTTTTTTCTGACGGAGGCTTGGATTCAGACGGTGGTGAAATTCCCAGCGATCCTATACCCCCCGTGTCTGAATACTCGGAGTAAATATAGTCGCCCCCAGCAGTAGTAATACCGGAGGGTATTTCTCGCTCAACCGTCGCTATTCCAGGCAGAGCTTTTTGCATATAGCCGATCCAGATAGGTAGCGCGAGTCCGCCACCTGTTTCGCGATTACCCAGATTTTTTGGCTTATCAAAACCTATCCACGCAACGCCGACCAGTTTGGGATGGTAGCCCGCAAACCACGCATCAATGGAATCATTGGTGGTGCCTGTTTTTCCTGCAATATCGGGGCGCTTTAATGAGAGTGCTCGCATGGCTGTACCATGCTTGATCACGTCTTTCAACATGCTGTCGATTAAAAAGGCATTACGTGCATCGATGATGCGAAGATTCTCGTCGCCTGCTTTTTCGGGAGTTACTTGAAAAAGTGTCTTACCAGTGTTGTCGGTGATTTTTGAGATCAGATAGGGATTGACTTTGTAACCACCATTCGCAAATACGGCATACGCTCCTGCTAATTGCAGCGGAGTGACAGCGCCTGCACCGAGGGCTAATGTCAGATACGGTGGATTTTTTTCTGGATCAAATCCAAAGCGGGTAACGTACTCTTGAGCATACGCAGGACCGATACGATCAAGGATGCGGATAGAAATCATGTTCTTCGACTTTGATAGGCCTTTGCGCATCGACATCGGGCCTTCATATTTATTGTCGTAATTTTTGGGCTCCCACGCCTGGCTACCCGTTTGAGATGCGTCGAAAGTTATCGGTGCATCATTAATAACTGTGCCTGGAGAGAGTCCCTTTTCCAACGACGCTGAATAAATAAATGGCTTGAAAGAAGAGCCAGGCTGACGCCAAGCTTGGGTCACATGGTTGAATTTGTTGCGGTTAAAGTCAAAGCCACCAACCAGCGCGCGAATGGCGCCATCTTCTGCGTTGGCGGAGACAAAGGCTGATTCGACCTCAGGTAATTGAATAATGGCCCAGCCACTACCCTCTTGCATGACACGAATAATGGCTCCGCGCCGTATACGTCGATTCGCAGGAGTTTTGTCAGTGAGTGCACTGGTAGCCAATCCAAGACCGGCCTCTTGAATAGTAATTTCCTCACCCGATGCTAGCAAGGCGCGAACGCTCTTGGGCGTAGCTGTCAACACAACGGCGGCCACGATGCCATCGCTATCGGGATGCTCTGCTAGTTCTGATTCAATCGATGCCTCGGCTTCACCTTTATCAGCCGGGATATCCATATAGCCTTCAGGTCCGCGGTAGGCCTGACGCTTTTCATAATCTAATACACCTCGGCGTAGGGCAAGGTAGGCCGCATCTTGGTCGGCCTTGGTGATGGTAGTAAATACATTCAGGCCACGCGTGTAGGTATCTTCTTTGAATTGGTCATACACCATCTGCCTGGCCATCTCGGCAACGTACTCGGCATGGACGCCGAATTCATTGCTATCCATTTTGATTTTTAATTGTTCATCACGCGCTTGCTCATACTGAGCGGTGGTGATGTAGCCAAGATCATGCATGCGTTGCAATATGTATTGCTGACGAGCTCTAGCTCGCTTGGGATTGACTACTGGGTTGTTAGCCGAAGGTGCTTTGGGCAGGCCAGCCAACATCGCAGCTTCAGCGATGGTGATCTCGTGTAATTTTTTCCCAAAATAAATCTGTGCAGCGGAAGCGAAGCCATACGAGCGCTGTCCCAGATAAATCTGGTTCATGTAGAGCTCAAGGATCTGATCCTTAGTCAGATTTTTTTCTATTTTCCAAGCGAGTAAAACCTCGTACAACTTGCGTTTGACAGTTTGTTCGCTACTTAGAAAAAAATTCCGTGCAACTTGCTGAGTGATTGTCGAGGCACCTTGCCGACTACCGCCCATTGCATTGTGTAATGCTGCACGCAGTATGCCCCAGTAATCGACACCACCATGTTCGTAAAAACGATCATCTTCGATGGCTAGCACAGCTTGTTTCATTACTTTAGGAATGTCTTTGTAACGAACTAAGCTACGGCGCTCTTCACCAAACTCACCGATCAACATGTTATCGGCAGAAAAGACCCTGAGCGGCATCTTAGGCTGGTAAGTCGCCAGTGAATCGATATCAGGCAGATTTGGGTAGGCCATCATCATCATGAAGCTGATGAGCAATATGCCAATCACAGCCAGGCCGGTGAGAACGCCAAAAATACTGATGGCGAGCTTGATCGGTGCAGGCAATCGGTCCCGGCGGGGACCTAGAGGTGAATCTCCCTCTGGGGCATTTGAATTCATGCGGGAAGCAGTAAGAAAGCGCAGATGCGCTTGATGGCATCCATTATAGCGTTACACCAATCGAGCATTCATGTTGGCTAAATTGTTGAACACTTTGTTGCTATGTATGGCTAGTTATCAGCCTAAGAGTGAACTTAGTTGGCGCATTACGTCAGGATTTGACAACGCATGCAGGACTTTTCTTTACAGCTAAAAAAGGACCTTGTTAGCATCAATAAAATTTTTAAAAATGCAACGGTCTCGATGAAGGTATGGTTTGAGAATTGGACTAGTAAATCATTTTTTCGTGCAGCGATCGACACCCCTATTGGGCATCGATATCAGCTCCGCAGCAATACGTGTCATTGAGTTGTCGCGTTTGTCAGATGGTTGGCGTGTGGAGCACTACGCCGAGTATGAATTGCCTCGAGCCGTTATGCGCGAGGGCAGCATTGTTCAGTTCGAACAGATCGCGCAAGCCTTAAGTGATGTCATACAACAATCAGGTAGTCGGTTAAAAGAAGCTGCTATGGCACTTCCGCCAGGGCTGGTTATTCGAAAAATGCTGACGCTGCCGGATGATCTGTCTGAAGATGAAATTGAATTGCAGGTTGAATCAGAGGCGGCACAAAATTTACCCTTTCCACTCAATGAGCTAAATCTTGATTTTGGTGTTGTGGGACCATCAATCGTGAATCCTGGCAATGTCGACGTTATTTTAGTAGCCACGCGTAAAGAAACAATCGCTGAGCGTCTGGAGTTAGCACAAACCGCCGGTATCCGAACAGTGGTGATTGATATCGAATCGCAAGCGTTGATGGCCGCATTACATTCAACGAAAGATTCTGCAAATAATCTTGTCGCCACGCGAGCTCAAGCCGTTTTGCAAATTGGGCGTGATTCAAGTTATTTTTTTGTCGAAAATCGCCAAGCCCTCATATTTGAGCATGAGTTAACTATAGGGTTTCAGAGGCTGCAGAAAGATCTCGATCGACATCCAGATCAGATTTCGGCTATTACGGAAGGATTCTGTGTCGCGGTCTGTCAAGAATTTAAGCGCGCATTACAGATGTATTCAACGACATCTCAGCATGTACCTATCGATAAATTTTTCCTGTCCGGTCAAGAACAACGCTTGTTTCAATTGCCGTCCATGATGCAGGAGCAATTATCTGTCGTTGCTGAATTTGCTAATCCTTTTGTTGATATGAAATTTTCTCCCGCCATCAATAAATCTACGCTTCAGATAGAGGGGTCTGCATGGCTAGTGGCCTGTGGACTTGCAATGACCAATAAAGCTTCATGATGAGATTTAATTTTTTACCTTGGCGTGAAGATAGGCGCCATGAAAAAAAAGCTATTTTTAACCGGCTGGTAGCCTTACATATTGCTCTTGCGCTCAGCGTTATTTTGGTGATTTGGTTTATTAATGAAAAAAAACTAAACATACAGTTGGAAAGAAATACGCTGCTTAACTCAGAAATAAAAATCCTTGATATAAAAATTCAAGAAGTCAGTACATTGAATCAAGAAATCAATGCATTACAAGCTCGGCAAGCTGCTGTTGAAAAATTACAAGCGAACCGTAATCAGCCGGTTTATCTATTGAGTTTTTTGGCAGAGAAAGTACCCACTGGAATCATGCTGAAGTCCATAAAGCAAGGTGATCAAATCCTTTTATCTGGATTTGCTTTATCGAATGCACGAGTTTCAGAGTTGTTACATAACTTAAGTGAATCTCCCAGCCAATTAGGTTTGGGGCAGCCAGAATTAATCGAAATAAAGTCAGCTACTTATAGCGCTGGTAAAGACAATAGAAAATTATTTGATTTCACTGTGGCAGTGCCAAACCAGATTCGGTAAAGCTGATAATGAAAAATAATAATACTCTCCTCAATATAGTGCAGGCTATGCAAGCATGGGGGCAGCAGTTCACTCAATTGCGAGGGCGACACCCGGGGCTGTGGCCAATGGCCCCAAGAGTCATGTTGTTGGCGGCGATTCTATTTGGCGTAATCGCCACTGGTGCGTGGTGGAGTTGGTTGGATCAATGGGAAATGCTTGATCACACGCGCACTGAAGAAAGCGAGCTACGAAAAATATTCCGTCATAAAGTAGGTCAAGCGCAAAATTTAGAGGTGTTAAGACAGAAGAAAGCTGCTGTATTAGCCAGGGTAGAAGTACTTGGGAAACAGCTACCAGGTAAATCCGAGATGGATGCGCTGCT
>JBEGSP010000311.1:0-4599 GCA_041179845.1 Pseudomonadota bacterium | reverse complement strand
TAGTGTGCAAGAAGGTCTGCATCACCTTACGTCAGAAAGCAGTGTGCTGTTCGATGGCGCGGCACAACCGCTACTCGATGCCGATGCAAGGTCTGCGTGTGTTGCACCCACATTGCTTGGTGTGCGCGATGCTGATGCGGCAGTTGAAGTCCATAGACATGAAGTATTTGGCCCCGTGGCTTCACTCATTGGCTATCGCGATGCACAGCATGCAACCGATATCGCACATCGTGGTCAAGGCTCGCTCGTAGCATCCATCTATAGCGCTGACAATGTCTGGATGGCTAATGTCGCTGAACAGTTAGCTGTCTCGCACGGTCGTGTCCATGTGGTCAGCCCAGAGGTTGGTAAAACACAAACGGGTCATGGCAATGTGATGCCGGGTTCGATACACGGTGGCCCCGGACGTGCCGGTGGTGGTGAAGAACTCGGTGGATTACGTGCACTGAATTTTTATCATCGTAAAAGCGCGATACAAGGTCCGGCGTCAGTTATCGAGCTCATGACTAAACACAGCACAGGGTTCACTGTATAGTTGAAATGAATGAAAATCGAGGCTAAAAATTAGGCTCGATAAGATAGATTCAAAGCCAGGCACATAAAAAATAACGCCGGCTGGGGGAGACAAACGCATGACCACACAGCACGCTGATTTACCGCAGCGCTTTAATTTCGCGCATCATATTCTGACGCTGAATCAACGCAGAAAAGATAAACTCGCCTTTCGCGATGATCAACGTGAGATGAGCTATGGCGAACTCGATTTGAAAGTTCGTCAGTTCGCCGCAGGTCTATTAGCCCAAGGCATACAACCTGAACAACGCATTCTGCTGATCATGCATGACAGCATTGATATGCCGGTCGCATTTTTGGGTGCGCTGTTTGCAGGAGTGATTCCCGTTCCCGTCAATACTTTGCTGCCTGCTGATAACTATGCTTACATGATTAAGCATAGTGAAGCAAAGATGATTGTTGTCTCTGAGGCTTTGCTCGCCACGGTGAAAGAAGCATTAACCCTAGCGAATCAGACGATTCCTATCGTGGTAACAGGTAAAGCCGCAACCAGTGCCGAAATTTCTTTCAGCGCTCTGCTCAACGCAAATCCACTGAGTATCGATCAACATGCTGATACGCATGCTGATCAATTTGCATTTTGGTTGTATTCCAGTGGCTCGACTGGGCAACCCAAAGGCGCTGTGCATACCCATGCCAATTTATATTGGACAGCTGAGTTATATGGCAAGCCTGTGCTGGGTTTGACTGAAGATGATGTCGTTTTTTCTGCGGCAAAATTATTTTTTGCGTATGGCTTAGGTAACGCACTGACTTTCCCGCTCTCTGTCGGTGCATCGACGTTATTGATGGCTGAACGGGCAACACCGGCTTCTGTGTTCGAGCGCTTAGTCAACCAACGACCCACTATTTTTTACGGCGTACCTACCTTGTATGTCGCTATGCTAGCCGCCGCTGATTTACCTGAGCAATCTGACGTCGCTCTACGATTATGTGTATCAGCGGGTGAAGCACTACCACGCGAGATCGGTGAAAAATTCAGTACGCATTTTGGTTGCGATGTCTTGGATGGCCTCGGATCCACCGAAATGCTGCACATCTTTTTATCGAATCGATCGGGTCAGGTCCGTTACGGTACGACGGGCACACCCGTGCCGGGTTATGAAATGGAATTGCGTGATGAGTTAGGCCATGCTGTATCGGTGGGCAATGTCGGTGATCTCTATATAAAAGGTCCGAGCGCTGCGCAGCTGTACTGGACCGATCGCACTAAATCAATCGCCACCTTTCAAGGGCCATGGGTAAAGAGCGGCGATAAATATATTCTCGACGAAGAGGGTTACTACATCTACGCTGGTCGCAGTGACGACATGCTGAAAGTCAGTGGTCAGTATGTCTCACCGATAGAAGTTGAATCCGCACTAATGGGACATGACGCCGTATTGGAATGCGCTGTTGTCGGTAAATCTGATGGGCAAGGTCTGATTAAAACGATTGCGTACGTTGTGTTACACGATAAAAATCACGATGCCACTGCCATGGAAGTTGAATTAAAAACGTTTGTGAAAACTCGCCTAACACCGCATAAATATCCACGCGAAATAGTGTTTGTTGATGACTTGCCGAAAACGGCCACAGGCAAGATACAACGCTTTCGGTTGCGTGAACTCTAACGTTGTTGAGTTAGTCCATGCACGCAGCGCTACGCTGGAACAACCATGACATCCGGATTGAATATCAATGGGTTGGTGATGCCAACCCATCTGCACCAGTCATAGTTTTTCTGCACGAAGGATTGGGCTCAGTCGCACTGTGGAAAGAATTTCCCGCCACCTTATGCCGCCGCTTACAGTTACGCGGATTAGTGTATTCCCGCCCTGGTTATGGCTCCTCAACACCGCGCGCGTCTGATGAACGCTGGGGTAAAGATTTCATGCATCAACAAGCATGGGATGTCTTACCCGCCCTACTATCGGCGCTGAATGTAAAACAAGCTTGGTTGTTTGGTCACAGTGATGGTGGTTCGATTGCCTTGTTATATGCCTCTAAATTTACAGCTGAGTGCGCGGGTGCGATTGTTGTCGCCCCCCACATCATGGTAGAAGACATCAGCATTAGCAGCATTGCTGAGGCACGTCAGGCTTATCTGCACGCAGGGCTACGCGAAAAACTCGCACGCTATCATGACGATGTAGATTCTGCCTTTTATGGATGGAATGATGTTTGGCTCAGTCCTGCATTTCGCGACTGGTCTATTGAATCTACATTGCCATCGATATGTTGTCCGCTACTAGCAATTCAAGGTGAACAAGATGAGTATGGAACTCTTCGCCAAATTCGCGATATAAAAGTCCACGTACCCCATACCGCTGTGCTTGCTTTAGCTGATTGCGGACACTCACCCCATCGCGATCAACCCGAAGCGTTAATCAACGCGGTATCGCAATTTATAGCTCAGCATTAATCAAACTTCGCTCCGCTAGCTACCTTACGTCGAATTAAAGGCGAGACACGATAACGATCTTCACCGTATTCAGCTGCTAAGTTTTGCAGCACGCGCATCACAACATCAAGTCCTATACGCTCCGCCCATGCCAGCGGCCCGATGGGATAGTTAACACCCTTTTGCATCGCCAAATTAGCATCCATAGCGCTGCACACACCTTGATTAACCGCATCGGCCGCTTCATTCGCTAACATCGCTACGGTACGCATCACCACCATACCCGGTACATCGCGCAGCACCGTAACTCGACACCCCGCAGCCTGTAGCACACCTATCAATGCCGTTTGCGCCGCAGGTGAACACTGATCCGCCACGGTTACTGCCAAGCGCGTACACGTTGGACTATCAAATGCCAGATCCACCAGCATCGTGTCGGCATGACCTGACTCTGATGCACGTACAGTCGCGCTACGTCCATCGGTTAAATACAGCGATGTGCCATGCAATGTAATGAGGGGTGAGTCCTCAGCGTAGGATTCATGCCATTCGATTGCATGACCAGCGGTGCTAAGTCGCGCAGCAATAGCTTCTGCAAGCAGTGAACTGCGCAAGAAAGAAGGCGTACCACTAAAGGTGCATTCAGCATGATCCTGCGGCACCGGCGCAGACACATCCGGTCCATACGAATAAAAACCTCGACCAGATTTACGGCCTAAAAATCCGGCATTCAACAACTCTTTCTGAATGATAGATGGGGTAAAACGCGGATCATTGTAATAAGCCTCAAACACTGATTGAGTGACAGCGAAATTCACATCATGACCAATTAAATCCATCAGCTCGAAAGGCCCCATTCTAAAACCACCAGACTCTCGCATCACCGCATCAATCGTTGCAGGATCAGCCGCTTGTTCAAGTAAGAGACGCAAAGCTTCTGCATAAAATGGACGTGCAACACGATTGACAATAAAGCCAGGAGTAGACGTCGCCCTAACCGGTAACTTGCCCCAAGCTCTAGCAGTAGCTTCGATACAATCGGCCACTGCAGGTGACGTCGCTAAACCACTAATCACTTCTACCAGCGCCATCAGGGGCACGGGATTAAAGAAATGCATACCCACTAAACGTGATGGGTACTTCAATGGTACTCCGATGGAAGTAATCGATAGTGATGATGTATTGGTCGCCAACACACAGTCGCTGCTAACAATCGCTTCGAGTGAAGCAAACAATTGCTGCTTTGCCTCTAAATTTTCCACGATCGCTTCAACCACTAACACAGCTTGTTTAAAGTCGTTTAACGATGTAGCGGCATGTAGGCGTGCCGCAGCCGCTGCGGCCTGCTCAGAGGTCATACGACCTTTGTCGACTAAGCTAGTAAATACTTTGCGTATCGAATCACAGGCTGCTTGTGCAGCACCGTCGCGCGCATCGAATAACAGCACGCTATGACCCGCTACCGCAGCTACCTGCGCAATACCTGTGCCCATGGCACCACTTCCCACCACACCGATCACACTCGTTGCACTAAGCGCTTCTGACATTCGAAAATCCTAATGGATAAAGTTAAAATTATTGATAGCAACAGCATTATCGCAGCACTGAACAGAAGGTAAAAATTAAGTCAACATTTCAAGCGT
>JBEGSP010000310.1:0-9132 GCA_041179845.1 Pseudomonadota bacterium | reverse complement strand
CAGCAACACGTTCACCGATACGCCCTGAAAATGCACTGGAACCTTTACGATTGAAATCACCCTCTAAGCCATGACCTATCGCTTCGTGCAACAACACGCCAGGCCAACCTGGGCCAAGTACCACAGTCATTGGGCCTGCAGGTGCTGGGCGTGACTCGAGATTGACTAAGGCGGAATTGACTGCCTCACTGGCATATTTTTCAATCAGCTCTTCTGAAAAATACGAAAAATCATAGCGACCGCCACCTCCGGATGTACCGACTTCACGGCGTCCATTCTGCTCAGCGATCACAGTCAAGGACAAACGTACTAGAGGACGAATGTCGGCAGCGATAACACCATCACTACGAACGACTAAAACAACATCTTGCTCACCAGCTAAACCAGCCATCACCTGAACGATACGTGGATCTTTAGCGCGCGCGATACGCTCAATTTTTTCTAGCAATTGAACTTTAGCGGTTGCATCAAGCGAGACAAACGGATCTTTAGGAAGATATAGCGAACGTGCGCCCGCAGGTTTAACACGCGATGCGACTTTAATTTTTCCGGCACCTTGACGTGCAATGGTTCGGGTTGCTGCAGCTGCATCGAGTAAGGCCGTTTCAGAAATTTCGTCTGAATAGGAAAATGCTGTGCGATCACCCGAAACCGCTCGGACACCCACGCCTTGGTCAATCGAAAAACTACCTGTTTTTACGATGCTCTCTTCCAGACTCCAGCTCTCGCTGCGCGTAAACTGAAAATACAAATCAGCATAATCAACGCGGTGAGTAAATATCGACCCGAGTACTTTCAACAAATGACCTTCATCGAGGCCATTAGGTGTAAGAAGGATGTCACGAGCCGCTTGGTGAGTGGCGAGATTAGGTTCAATTAGCTTCATAGGGTAATTTGGCTTGGTAGGGCATTAAGACAGAACCCCGATGATACTGGATCGCCTTGATTTGCGCTGTGCCCCGTGCTCAAAACCTGAGAAAAATCGGGGTTTAGTTAGGCGTCAGTAAGACTACAGGAATATGCTGCCAAAATAATTACAGACGACGATGTTGCAGGGCTGGCAAACTGGCGCGTACGCTGGCGATTTGGGCTAGATCCAGCTCTCCCATCACCACGCCTTCACCTTCAGGCTTTTGGATAAGAATCTCGCCCCAAGGGTCTATCAACATGCTGTGGCCCCAGGTGCGACGGCCAGTCTCATGCTTGCCACCTTGGGCGGCGGCCAAAACAAAGCATTGGTTTTCGATCGCGCGTGCTCTGAGCAAAATTTCCCAATGCGCCTGACCCGTTGTGTAGGTAAATGCCGCTGGCACGACCAACAGATCACACAAGCCCATCGCCCGGTATAGCTCGGGAAAACGCAGGTCATAGCAAATAGAGAGCCCTACCCTCAGTTGCGATGTCTGAAGCACCGCAACATCATCGCCAGCAACAATCGTGCGCGATTCATCAAAGGCTTCTGTGCCGCGAGAAAAACCAAACAAATGAATTTTGTCGTAATGTGTAGCGAGTTGCCCATCCGGACCATAGGCTAATAGCGTATTACGAACTTTGCCTTCTTCATCGGATACCAGAGGAATGGTGCCGCCGATCAGCCAAATACCGCACTCACTCGCCATCGTCGACATGAATTCTTGCAATGGACCGTTACCCAGTGGTTCAGCATGGGCTAGCTTGTCGGTATCGTGTCGACCAAGAATAGCCCAGTACTCAGGCAACAAAACCACTGTTGCACCCTGCTCTGCAGCCTCTCGAATATAGCGAGCCGCCGTGTGTTTGTTTTCTACTGGCTCGGGGGTAGACACCATTTGTATGGCGGCGACTTTAAGCATGGTTGGCATGGTCGTGTCTCATTGCTGAGCAGGCTTCTCGGCTTCGATGGCAGGCAGCTTGCGTTTAGACGTGGCTTTCTTTACGACGGGATCTTTCCATGGCCCTGTGACCTGATACTCCTGTGTTAATGCTTGCGACAACGGACTACGCAAAAATAACTGCGCTAAAAATGATCCCAAACCAACCACGGGATTGATCGCTAGTCCGTACACCACGGATGCACCACCGGCATTCAGCTCTGGAATGACCACGACATTTAAATTTTGTGTTTCATCATTTAAATCAACGGTGCCATCCATCAACACGACTGCGTTTACTCCACGCATCTTAAACGTATCTGTTTTTAAAACGCCACGGGCGATAACGGCGGTACTGGCCATGCTATCGAACGCAAATCCCTCAGAAAAAATGTCGCGGAAATCTAAGGTCAATCGACGCGGTAATGATTGCAAGCTCATTACGTTGAGTAGCTTAGCTACTCCAGGATCGGCTTTCAAAAACTGACCCGATGCAATCTTAAGGCTGAGGTTTCCATTCATCGAAGGAAAATCAAATGTATCGGGCGATCCTTTCCAGCTCACCTCACCCTCAATACGACCTTTACCACCGCGCAAAGTTTTTTCAAATCCAATCCGGTCCAGCATACGCCCTGCATCGTTAATCTCCATTTCATACATCATTGTGGAGAGGCTATCTGTTGCAAACACTTGCCACTTGCCGGTGGCACGCAATGTCGCATCAGGATTGACGATAACGAGCTTACTAATACGCCATTCTCTGCCTGGGCCTAGACCAGCATTAGTTGCGCTTAACTCAAGCCGCCCTAGCGACATACCTCTGAGCTGAAAATTATCAGCAACCACATCTAGGCCAGGCAATTCACGCGAGGTTTTTTTGCCGCTTAACAGCTCAGTTACCTCAGACGCATCCGACTGAGGAATAATCAGCGACGTAAAATTAGCTGTGAATTTTCCTGCGCCGCGCTCAAACCATGGATCATCCCAACTTGCGTGCCCATTCGCTTGATCGGAATGAATATTAAATTGCCAGCCATCGCGCTGACGTGATGCGCCTAATACAGCATTGGTGAGAATCCGATTCGCCAATATCAACTCATTGCTACGAATACCTATCATGTCAGGCGCAACAAAACTGTTGTAATCCATAGAGCCAGCGCTGCTCTCTGTACCACCAGTTTGATCGCCCGTTAAAAGAGTAATAGTCGAACGCCAAGCATCAATATCGACTGAAGGTAAATTAATGTTGATACCCACCCCACTCTCTGGTTGCGGCGGTGGCAAATTCACACCAATACCACCACGGGTAAGCTTCCAGGGTGCATTACGGGCATTGATTCGCTGGCGCACATAACGCGCTGCCATGTTTTTACCTAAATTGATTTTTATTTCTTCTTGCTGGATGGTGGGATCAGGCGAGACCAGTGGTGTCAATGCAAACCTCAATGGCATAGCGTCGCCGATGTTCTTAACGAGTGGTGCCGGAAGATCTAGCACTACACCCACCAGAGAGGAATCTATCGTCAACTCTGGCCGCTGATTTTTTATCCGTAACGCTGCAGAGTAACGTGTACTGCCTGATATTTTTTTGGTTAGCCTTCGTATGCTCGGAACATTTAAATTGCGCGCTATACCATCCACTGTCACTGAGCCATCCAATCGGGTAAGCACCGTGCCGTCTTTCTGGGTACCTCCACTGATCAGCACATTTCCACCTAAGAATCCGCCCTGAATTCCATTGATCTGAAAACCATGGTCAGAAAATGACAATTCGCCACTAGTGTTTTGTACGCTAGGTAAGGAACGCCAGAGTTGAACTTCATTCCCTTGGAATCGCACGCTACCCTGTACAGTAGGCTGCAAACCTGCCGTTAGCGGCACCTGCAGCTGCAAGGCTACTCGCGCATTACCTGTCGCCCTCGTTTCCTCAGTGATGTTCTCGATCCAGCCAGCAATCGGCGTACTGTTAACGACGTTAAGCATGGCTTGGAGCGAGCCATTTGCACTTCCATTCAAATCTAAAACAGCCCGAGGAGATACGTAATCCGGGATAACTGCATCAACGGCTGAAATTTGTACGCCTGCTATACGAGCACTGTCGGCGTGAACTTGTATGCGGGCTTGGTCTAATGCGAGTGACCCTTTTATATTTTCAATGGGTGTCCAGAGTGGTGTTCGCTTATCTTGTGCGAATTCAAATGGCGCAGGATTTAACGTCGCATCATTAATACGCGCATTGATTTTGAAAATACCATTTGATTTTTCACCCGAGCGTTTTGACTGAAATGGAAATTTATCTAACTCACCCTTAACAGCGAGCTGCACATCATGGGCTTGTCCATCCAATAACGCATGACTAATCCAATCGCGGGTTAGCTGAGGTATGCCTGCGGGTAAAAATCCCGCAACGCGAGTCAGTGCTAATGAAGGAATTTGCAGTCGTATATCGATTTCGCCGAGATTATTTTTATTAAATGGCAGCGGCAAGGAATGCGAACCCTCGAGCGTGCCCTTTATACCTGTCTGAATAAACTGCATGTCCGCAATTTTCATCATGAGGCGATTACGTTCCCGTAGTGACCAATTGGCATCTAGTACCAACTCTTCGAACGACAACGTCGGATTATTCAAAATATCTGACACATAAAAAACGACGCCCTTACCGCTTAACTTGGCGGTGCCGCCATCCTGAGTTGCATCGATTTCTCCTGACAGCCCTTCAAAACCTGGCACGGCGCTGCGTGCTTCTACATTAGGCCCGGCTGCTCGTTCAGATTGCGGACGCAATGCTAAACCTTCGAATTTGCCGCTCAATCGATACTTTCCTGCACCAGGAAGCTTGCCATCCCAGCTAGCAAGAAAATCATGCAGTTGCCCTCTCGGCGCGAAATCTGCCAGCATCTGTCGCTCAGTTAAGGACAACGGCAAATGGCCAGCTAAACGCGACAAAGCTTCCAAATCAAGCTCAGTAATTTGTAATTCATGATGTTCATCGCGACCATCACGCGAAGCGGTATAAAAATGATGAGCTGTAGTTGAAGGGAGTACCTCACCTTGATCAGTGCGCAATGAGAAATTCGATAAAGTGATCGCATGACCATGAGCACCAAAAGAAAATATTTTTTGCTTTAATCCAGAGGCCACTTCACCCGCTGATATTCGGCCACTGACTGCCACCAATTTAAGTGGATTAAGATCCTCGCTCAATTGCACTGACAGATTTTCCAGATCAAGATCTGCAGTAACGTTAACGATTACGCGATGATCAAATCGCAGCCATGAACGAATAGCGCCTGTGCCACCAGCCACTTTATAAGGCCACGTAACGTACGGCTTCCAAGCGTCAAGATTAGTATTGCGCCAATCAACAAACAACTCACCAACCCATTGATTAACATCCGACGCATGGGCTGCAAAGGGCGGATGTTTAAACTCGGCCCGCACATCGATTGGCGATGCCAACTCTTCGGGAGGTGTCGCATTCAATACGGCTCGATGAGTGAGCCATTGATTTTGAAGTACGAAACTGACACGACTTAAGGTCAATTCAGGCGCATCTCTTAAGGCATCGCGCCAGCGCACCCAGCCATCACGAATCACGATTTGGTGCTGGGTCAATAACCAATCGAATCCACCACCTTGATCTTGCTTATCAATGTCGATCGCAATGCCGCCAACAAAAATTTTGCCTTCTTTATTTCGCTCGATTTCTAAGTCGGGACGAAGTATTTCTAATTGATCTAGTCGCAGCTGCGCAGTGACTGCTGACCACCACGAAACTGTCGCAGACACACTAGGCAAGATCAATGCACGCTCACCTTGCTGGTTGTAGATAATCAAATTATCTAATTGAAGACGAGGATTCAGACCACTCCAGTCAGCATGAATGGCGTTGATAGTGACTGGTCTGCTAAGGAAATGACTGGCTAGCTGTTCGACCTCAGGCTTGTAATGATCGATATTGGGGAGGATGAGGTAGCGTAACGATAGAAAAGCGACACAAAAGGCGAAATAAAAAATGACGACCGTTATCAGCAACCAACCAAGCGCGTGATGCGTGATGCGGTTTGCTGATTCATAACTCGCTGACAGTGCACGCCATCCAGCGGCCAATACGCGCGTAATTGAGTTGTTAGGTTGTGGATCGCTCGACATCGGTCGGACAGCTTTCTTGCTTCGTTAGTATCATAGTATTACATCGAGCTTATCGGCTCTCTTGCCGACGACGCAAACTCTAGCCAAATTACCTGACAACATAATGACCCTACCATCGCCCCAACCCGTCGTGAATAGCTCACGCTTCCTGCAGCGATGGCTGGCTGCCAAGCCGATCCATGCCCCAGCATTAGAACGATTGGCTGAATTATCGCTTGACCAGCTTGATTTTGGACAGCTGCTTAATGAGCAACGGCAAAATAATGTGTCTTTACCCGCCGCCATGCGGCGCCTACGTAATTTATTGGTAGCTGCCATTGTCCAGCGTGACATCAGCGGAAAAGCCACTCTGGACGAAGTTTTAGCAGCTATCTCCGGTTTTGCTGAGTTCGCGATTCGCTCTCACCTTGACGATCTTTATCAACAACTCTGTGTCAAACACGGCACACCTACGGGTGAAGAGTCTGGCCAACCACAGCAGATGATAGTGATCGGCATGGGCAAGCTAGGTGGCGGCGAACTGAATGTATCGTCTGATATTGATTTAATTTTTATCTATCCTGAAGAGGGAGAGACGGTCACAACCGAGGCTGAGCAACGTTCATTATCGAATCACGAATTTTTCATCAGGCTCGGGAAACGATTGATTGCCGACTTAGCTGAAGTAACAGAAGATGGCTTCAGCTTCCGAGTCGATATGGCTTTGCGTCCGAACGGAGGCTCCGGTCCATTGGCAGCTAGCTTGAGTATGCTGGAACACTATCTGATGGTCCAAGGGCGCGAGTGGGAACGTTACGCATGGGTTAAAGCGCGTGCCGTGACGGGACGCAGCGAGGATATCGCCGCATTGGACGCTATCGTTCGTCCTTTCGTTTATCGCCGCTATTTAGATTTCGGCTCTATTGATGCTTTACGCAGCATGCATGCACAAATTCGAGCCGACGTGATTAGGCAAGAAACACGTCATCCGGAACGCACTGTTAACGTCAAACTAGGACGCGGCGGTATACGTGAGATTGAATTTCTGGTGCAGGTATTTCAGCTGATACGCGGTGGGCGTGATCCCGAGTTACGCGATCGTTCCACGCGCAAAACACTACAGACTTTATCGGAACGAAAGTTATTATCGCCATCCACTATTGAGCATTTAGCCGACGATTACGCTTTTCTGCGAAATATAGAACATCGCGTCCAATATCTGGACGATGCACAAACTCATGTACTGCCCGCTTCTGCAGAAGATCAACTGATTATCGCCAACATGGCTGGCTTTACTGATGTGGCGGCGATGGTGGCCGAGCTTGATCACCGGCGCGCACGTGTCGCTGCTCAATTTGACATTATCTTTGTAGAAAAAAATTCGACTCAATCGCTCGATAACACGTCCGACTTAACTACTCTTTCATCGGATTTTGAAGCGGTGGATGCCGACACGCTGTCGAATTATTTGGCATCCATAGGATTTGATGAGCCTGCACTTTCAGCCAAAAGCTTACTTACATCGTGGAGCTCCACTCGTATTCAATCCCTCTCTGAACAACGCCGCACTCAGCTACATGCGCTAATGAGAGCTTCATTACCCATCATTGCCGAACAGAGTGGATCACATTCCAATACCCTGTATCGGCTAATCGATTTTTTTGAAACCATCGCACGCCGTTCAGCGTATCTCTCTCTACTGACTGAATACCCTCATACCCTGAAGCGATTGATACGTATGATGGCTGCCAGTGAATGGGCAGCAAAATATCTTACCCGCCATCCCGTGCTATTGGATGAATTACTCGACGACGAAAGTTTGCAGGCTGAGCCAGATTGGAATGAATTTGCTAGCGAATGTCGCCGACAAGTCGTCGCTTTTAGTGGTGATACCGAGCGGCAAATGGATGTATTACGGGAACAGCATCATGCACAGCTCTTTCGCTTACTAGCAAAGGATATCGATGGCTTATTGAGTATTGAACGATTGGCAGATTATTTATCCGCACTAGCCGACGTATTAATTGAAATCGTGTTGGAGACTGTCTGGAAAAGTCTGCCAACTCAGCACCGAGAGGTTCCTCAATTCGCCGTCATCGCTTATGGCAAATTAGGCGGCAAAGAATTAGGCTATGCCTCAGACTTAGACGTTATTTTCTTGTATGCAGATGATGATCCCGAGGCTCCAGCGCTTTATGCGCGACTAGCGCAACGCTTTATCACCTGGATGACGAGCCATACCTCAGCTGGTATTTTGTTTGATGTGGATATTGCATTACGTCCGGACGGAGCCAGCGGTCTGTTAGTTTCGTCGTTTACTGCATTTGAAAAATATCAACGCGAATCGGCGTGGGTATGGGAACACCAGGCATTAACCCGAGCCCGATTCTGTGCAGGCGATGCCGCAATTGGCGCTCGCTTTGAGACTCTCCGTGCTGAATTGCTGAAGATGACACGCGATAAAACGGAATTGACTCATGAAGTACTCACTATGCGGCAGCGCATGCATGATGCCCACCCGAATCAATCTGACTTATTCGACTTAAAACATGATTCGGGAGGAATGATTGATATTGAATTTATCGTTCAATACCTAATACTTCGATATGCCGCGCACTATCCACAGCTCACTGCCGACATAGGCAATATCGCGCTGTTGAAATTACTCGGGGAATTACAGTTAATCGACGCATCGCTGGCAGAAATTGCTGCTAGTGCCTATCGTGACTTTCGAAAATTACAACATCAACTTCGATTAAAAGGCGCAGATAAAGCGCGTGTCGAATTGACTCCCCCAATGGAGTCGCAGCGCAACGCCGTCAATCAACTGTGGCGAGAAGTAATAACTAAAGCCTAACCACGTTACCAACAACGCCAATCCAGTTTGACGCCTGCTGAGATAGCGATTACTGGCGATTTATATAGCCCCGCATGCAGCTAGCTCAATTGGCTTTAGCTGTTGATCCCGACTTTGCTTCAAATCGTTATATCTACCTGTACTCCAGTTCACGCGGAGCGAACCGCACTTATGAGGGTTACAACAACATCGTTATGCGAATGAAAGTGGACTCATCGCTTTCTAAGGTCTCAGATCTTGTTGAAATCATTAATGACCTGGGTTACAAGCCCAAAAAATCAAATCATCCAT
>JBEGSP010000309.1:0-3387 GCA_041179845.1 Pseudomonadota bacterium | reverse complement strand
AAAGGTCGCGGAACCCTAAGCTATCCTGATGGAGAAAAATACACGGGTAATTTTGTTAATGGCCGTTACCATGGCCACGGCATTCTTAGCTTCGCTATAGACCGCGTGCCGCTCGAAGGTTTGTGGAACGATGGACGATTCGTTCGCTATGAAAAAACCAACTGGCATTATTGAGTGTTTACTGCTGGTCAATATCCTCTTTGATAGAGGCCAGCAATTCACGAAATTCATTTAATACTCTCGTCTCAACCAGCGACAATTCTGCTAATGGCGCATAGGTACGCGCTTTAGATAAATACAGAATCAATTCATTGAATATCTCTGTGATGGTCAATACATCGCGACTCTCTATGTAGGCATCGGTATTGATGTCTACCAGTGAATTAGAGAAGTTGATGTACTCCGATAGAGATTTTGATGCCATCAGTAGCAGCATCCCTATTTCTTGCGCACTCATCTCTTGAGCGGGTTTTTTTAAACCCCGCAGGCTGGTATTTAATGCTTTTGCAGTTCTCTCCAGACTCACGCGTCCCCCTGTATTTCTTACATTAATTAAAAAGCACTTTTGTGCTGATTAGATAATTATCTTTTTAGGTATTGTTTATTTTAGCCTGAATTTTTACCTTAATTATGAAAGGGTTATAACGAATATTTCGCGCAAAAACCACAATCATTTAAATTAAACTTAGTTTCTAATCAGAAAGTGTAAAAAGTGTATAAATGTCAGTGTATTATTTTTCTACGATAAATAAAGGTTTTACAACGCGATTTATCAAACCCAAGATTTTGGAAATTGCGTTAATAAAATAATAATCGTTTGAGTTGGCAATTGGCGAATTATTTCTTGCCCTCAGACTGCGGAGTAAAAAAATGAAAAAAATACCTATGGCATTGTTTGCCTCCCTGGCGATGTCTGCCGCGAATGCTGCCAATCATGATGACAACGAAAAACTAGCCCAACTGGCTAATCTTGCTGGCCAATGGTCGCCGATTTCTCAATGTGCCTTGTTTCCCCAAGCCAGTATGGCAACCGTGCGGGATCATCATGAATTTCACTTGCCTACGAAAGATGGTCAATTAGGGGAAGAAATTATTCGTCGCAAACGCAATAGTCGTGATGAATTGGTGCCTGCAGATACCGGCATACTCAGCATAGAAAAATTCGACACGACCTCGGTTAACGGTAAAAGTTATTACGTGCTGAAGCAATTAATAAAAATTCCACGTACCGATGGTGAAGTGATTCCTGTCGCAAGCATTTCTTATCTGGACTACCAAGAAAACTATATACAAAAATTATTTCAGGAAATCGACGGTCGTGTAGTTATCCAGTACGGCAAGCTGCTCGATTACAAAGCGAATGTGGGACAAAAAGATCCGCAAAAACTGTACAAATGTGATCACCCAAAAACACGTGAAGCAGTCGCGGCATGGGAAGCCGAACAACAAAAAGATGCGGAAGAAAAACGTCTTCGACTAGTCGCAGATTTCCGCAAACATGCAGCACAGTTCAATGCTCAAGGCGAAGCAGTTGCGGCGAATTCAAAATTCAAATACACACTAAAAACTGCGAAAGACGAGCTCTCGAAAAAAGAGATTCTGATGGTTGAGAACGAAACCGCTGTCGGAGCGGGAAGCGTCGTAACAGAGCTGTCGTGCGGTGCTGTTGAAGGCAAAAAAGTTATCAAGGCTCAGTTGACTTTTTATGACCTGAAGTTGCCTGTGCAAGTTAACGGCAAAGATGGCACACCGTTCAGTAAGACGCGTAAAAATGAGCAAGTTATCGAGAATGGCGTTGCCATTAATCAGAGCAGCTTCTTTAATAATGTACACGTTGCCACCTTGGGCTTGGCTAAAGAAGGCTATTTAGTATGGCAAGCCGATCACAAAGAAATTAAAAATAATCGTTACATCGATGAACTCGACGTGGTTTACGACTTGGCATTGAAGTTAACTACCGATTTGGGTGATTTTTATTTAGAGATCCCACCCTATAACAAGAACATTCGCAAACTCATTGCTGCATGCAGCCAGTAATTAGCTGCATGCCTTTTATCAAGCGCAGGAGACCGAATGAATTCTAAACTGATCGTTGTAGTACTTGCCTTTGTCGTCTCGGGTTGTCAGGTATCTGTACGTTTGGGCTCTGACGGTACGTTTGCGCCACACAGCCATGGACCCATTGCCTCACCTGCGCCGGCGGCTGCCGAGGTGGCTAGTAAAGCTGACGCTGATAATGCACCGGTTTGCCCAAGTGTTCCTGCCGTTGCAGAATGCCCTGCGGCCGAGCCTGTTGTAAAGGCTGCATCCGAGACTCAGACAAATGTGACCCCAGTTAATCCTCCAGATCCAAATCCGGTAGCTGCTGAATCGCAGAACGCGCAACCCCAAGAAGCGCAATCGCAAAACACCCAGCCGCAAGAGCAAAATTCAGATCAGCAGGCGCAGCCAGAACAATCCAATACGACCGATGTCGCAGTTGATGAAAAGCCAAGCGCTCCTGTGGAGTCGTTTGTCATTGAGAAATATGTAGAGCAGTCCGCTTCGTGCGTTCAACAACGCCCTTGTAACCAAATCCAAGATGAAGAGAAGAGCTCGCCGACGTCTAAGGTTCTCGATGAACCAAAGAAGGTGGAGCCTACCAAGGTGGTTGAACAAGCTAAACCAGCAGACCTCGTCATTGATCGTAAAGCGGGTTCTGTTGAATCCGGCATACAGCGAGTTGATCGAAAGCGTGCAGCGCCGGTTCGAGTTGACGTTCCCCCCGATATGCCGCGTTAAATCTGCACCAAAGTTATCAATATAAAAATAATCGATCGCTGATCATACGGAACATCGTAAACCCGTAATTTTTGATGCTGTTGCATGAGCCAGTATCGATGTTTATGCGGTAAAGTATGGCTCGACCGCCCACGCTGAGTGGGCGTTATCGCGATTAATGGGTACGGAGGAGTTTTATGGTGAACAATCCTAAAGGCGACTTGTATGTCGGCAGTGGAGTGAAAATGACCGGGACTGTAGTAGCACCCGGACTAGTAGAAATCGATGGAGCGTTTGACGGTGTTATCCAGGCACAATCAGTTAACGTTACAACGCATGGGATAGTGAATGGCACAACGGAAGCGAGTCATATTCGTGTTGAAGGCCAAGTGAATCAGACGCTAAAAGCTGGTAGCACGCTACTCATTGAATCCACAGGAAAAGTCAGTGGCGATGTGTCGTACTCAGACTTGGAAATTCGTCGCGGTGGTGACCTTCAGGGTTCGATCACTATTATCAAATAGTCGTCTCTGCGCAGGGCTCATCCCTGTAGCTCATCATTTTCTGTAGCTACCCCTATGTACACCTTGCATTAATTCGTTGTATGGATTGATGCGGGTGTAATCT
>JBEGSP010000308.1:0-3015 GCA_041179845.1 Pseudomonadota bacterium | reverse complement strand
AAAGACAATACTGGCTATGACTTACGCAACTTGTTTATCGGTGCTGAGGGTACCTTAGGCATCATCACAGCCGCAGTACTCAAACTAGTCGCACAGCCTGCCGCAAAACTTACCGCTTTATTTGCATTATCCAGTGTGAAGAATGCACTTGACTTACTCGAATTAGCTCGCCAGCGATGCGATGCCAATTTGACTGGCTTTGAGCTCATGTCAGAATTTTGTTTGCAGCTGGTAGAAAACCATTTTCCTGATTTGTCATTGCCGTTTTCAGAGCATCATCCCCAATATGTGTTGATGGAAATCTCTGATAGCGAATCAGAATCGCACGCGATGGCTCAGCTAGAGGCTATCGCTGCTACTGCCATTGAAAAAGGATGGGCTGCTGATGCTGTGATTGCTAGTTCGCTTTCACAATCGCACAAACTATGGGCCATGCGCGAACATATCTCAATGGCACAAGCCGCTGAAGGCTTGAATATCAAACACGATATTTCATTACCTGTATCGTGCATGGTCGATTTTTTAATTGAAACCGACGCTTTACTTCAGCGTGATTTTCCTGGCTGCAGGATGGTCACCTTTGGTCATCTTGGTGACGGTAATTTGCATTACAACGTATCCGCCCCCGCAGGAAAAAAATACGAAACCTTTTTGCAACAGCAAGATGTAATCAATCGCTGCGTGCATGACAATGTACATAAGTACGCAGGGTCCATCTCCGCTGAGCACGGTTTAGGTGCGCTTAAGCGCGATGAAATCAAACGCTACAAATCCGAGACAGAGCTAGCCATGATGGCTGCCATCAAGCAGGCACTAGACCCGCTTAACTTAATGAATCCAGGCAAAGTGATTTAACACAGCGTGTTGATGGTCTTCGCCCGATTCAGTGTCGATTCGGAGATGACCATGACAATTTTTACTCAGTGTTTAACCTGCTGTATTTTTTCGACGCTTTTGAGCGGCTTACTTTTAACTTCATACAGCGCACATGCCGTTTATAAGTGCGTGCGTCATGGAGAAATTATCTATACCGACAACGCCTGCGAAGGAGAAAAACTTTCGCTACCCGAGTCACCCTCCTCAGAATCTCATCGTAAGAACCAGAATGAATCTTTAGCAAAAAATCGAGCTGAGATATCACGACTACAAAAGTTTCGCGAACAGCGAGAGCGGCAAGATCAGCAAATTCGCGATTTATCTGCACGCGGCGCGGCGGCGAGAGAACATAAATGTAAAAATCTAGCGCTGCAACTGCGTTGGCGCGAAGAGGATTTGAGAGAGGCGCCACTAGATAAGCAGCATAAAGCCCGTACTCGCGTTAGGCGCGCATCAGAAAAATACGCTGTGGAATGTCAGTGATAGCGATCACACCGTATGAGTGATCATCCAAAACATCACTTCAGTATGAAGCTCACCACGAGGGCGACTACGAAAAAAGAAAAAACGGTTAAGCGGATTTCGATATCGACGGGTAGCATGGTTCTGTGGCTCCGATGTAAGGTAGGCAAGTCGGCCACAGATTGGCTGACTGCTCCTTAGAGATATCGACGAACCGTTCAAAAACTTGAATAAGTCATAGGCAACGCTGACCCGTTCTGAGCTAACCGTGTGAGCTAACCGTATGAGCTAAGGCTACTGAGCTGCCGCTCCCGGCTCGGGTTCAGCGCCTTCCTTACGTTTAGACAGTTTTTCGACAATCTTGCCGTAGGCCGCACCTAAATAAACGAAGGCAAACATGGGCAACGTAATGACACAGACAATCACCATGAAGATGGCCGCAAGGACAGCGAACACTAGTCTCAGCCCAGCCGCTACATCTAGCGCATCCAGCGGCTTGTTAATGATGCTCATGCTGCTCTGCACGTAAGAAATAAAACCAAACGCCGCAGCCTGGTCGTAGGCAAAAATCAACCAACCCACGAACAATAGCAAAACAATAAGCCAGCCCACGATAAGCGCCGAGGCAATTGATAGCTTTTTGAAAATAGTAAGCAAGGCTTCCACTTCTGACCCCTTGAACAACACTTATTGATTGACTGATTACAGCCAGCGCCGCACTGACAAAAATATCATTCCGCCAAAGCTCCAATGTAGGATTCGAACTTTATCAGCAGACCTTTAAAAAAAGGATGCAATAAACAGAGAAATGTTAATGAAGTCTGGATTTTATGGCGAACCAGCATGGCTGTGCGAGTGTGACGCAGAGCCAGATAAATCAGATAGGAGGGATTAATTCAGTACTCTAGACCTAGCGATCAACCAGCCTAATGCTCATTTATGCGCCGCTTCACTATCAGTGTGAATGGGATCAGGCTGAAAGCCCGGTCCGAATTGGTGATACATATAATCGAATAGATCGCGCACCATTTTTGCATTCACGGCATAGGCTTTTTCACCATCGACCGATTTGGATGAAACTAATTCCGCCCCTACCAAGGCCTCGACTTGCTTGTGAACCGCGGGTGCACCCAAGTGGGTGGCGCCAGCAATCTCCACCACGGTTAAGCTCTGCGGGCTGCAGTCAAGCAAACAGTTGATTATCTGAACCCGCTCTTCTATCGACAGTGAACCCAAACGGCGTGCAATTTCTCTAGTATCCATAAATTACCAATAACGTTATTACCAAAAAGCTATTTTCTTTTTAGTTCTGAAGAATACCTAAGTATCCAACATTTGATGCGCTCGGACTTCAAAAGAATTGAAACAAGCGAAGGTAAACCACATAGGCATGCGGCGCTTTAACCGAATGAAGGAAAGGATACTTGCAACATAAAATCAAGGGAATTCAAACTAGCCAGGAAAGAAAAATTCGCTCTGTCTAAAAAATCTGAGGACAACGCTCATTTTTTGGGATGCAGTGCTTCTTCGGGTGAGGTGACCATTAAGAAAGCTGGGATCATCACCTCTGCTGAATGTGCATCACCCGATTTTTGATCTGCGGCTGAATGCGCTAAAAATGAAGACTCTAGATTCATATTGATTTTTTTTGCGTATAGCTTCATCAGACGATCAACT
>JBEGSP010000307.1:0-7341 GCA_041179845.1 Pseudomonadota bacterium | reverse complement strand
ATAGGACGTGATTTAGTTCGCGTTTCACGTGTCGCTGCTGATTTACGAGTCAGAAGTCCGCATTCATCGGTTACAGCCCATGAAGTTAATTTTTTTGACCCTGTTAGCATTACAGCGTTGGCTCAAAAATTAGCCGCAGAAAAAGCCATTGATATTCTGTTGATCGCGCATGGTAACTTGCCTGATCAAAAAGAATGCGAGCAAAACGTAACGCAGGCTCGAGAGGCGTTAGAAATTAATGGAGTATCCCCGGTTTTGTTTGCAGAAGCCTTTGCTCAACAAATGGAGCAGGTCGGGCGCGGAACGATCGCTATTATCGGTTCGGTCGCAGGCGACAGAGGCCGCAAGACAAATTATGTGTACGGCGCAGCGAAAGGCATGGTTGAACGTTACGTACAGGGTATGCAGCATCGTTTTGCCAATTCAAAAATGTCTATCGTACTGATCAAACCGGGCCCAACGGCTACCCCTATGACGGCGCATCTGCCACAGCGCGGCATGGCCTCAGCAGAAGCTGTTGCAAGCCGCATCATCACTGCGATTGATGCGGGTACTCCGGTGGCGTATGTGCCGGCTAAATGGGCCATCATCATGATGGTGATTCGACATTTGCCGCGTTCGATTTTCAATAAGCTAAATATCTGAATGAACCAAGAAAAAATCATTTTGCCGGGTGGTGCCGGTCTGGTCGGTCAGAATTTGGTGGTGCGACTAAAAGAGCGCGGTTATAAAAATTTGGTCGTGCTGGATAAGCATCGCGCTAATCTAGCCGTGTTGCAGCAACTGCATCCAGATATCGTCATTGAATACGCTGATCTCGCTGAGCCGGGTAACTGGCAACGACATTTCAATCAAGCTCGTGCCGTAGTGATGTTGCAGGCTCAGATTGGTGGGAATGACTACATCGATTTCGAGCGTAACAATTTGAATTCAACACGTTTGATTTTAGATGCGATAAAGGCCGGTCAGGTTGAGCAGCTGATTCATATTAGTTCATCAGTGGTTCAATCGGTTGCCGATGATTACTACACTCAGACTAAAAAATTGCAGGAACAAATGGTATTGGATAGCGGTATCGCTTGTCCCGTTTTACGCCCCACATTAATGTTTGGTTGGTTTGATCGAAAACATCTGGGCTGGTTATCGCGTTTTATGAAAAAGGTGCCGGTATTTCCTATTCCGGGTAATGGTCGCTACTTGCGTCAACCCTTATACGTTGGTGATTTTTGCAACATCATCATTAGCTGCTTGGAAAATAAAATGAATAAAGGTGTATTCAATATTTCAGGGCATGAAAAAATTGATTACATAGACATCATTCGCACCATAAAAAGAACGACCGAAGCGGGTGCGCTGATACTACGCATACCGTACAGCGTATTTTATTTTTTGCTGTGGTTATGGAGTCAGTTTGATCGTAATCCACCGTTCACCACACAACAGTTGGCCGCGTTGATAGCGCGGGATGAATTCGAAGTCATCGACTGGCCAACTATCTTTAGTGTGACATGTACGCCGTTTGCGACAGCTATCGAAGAAACTTTTAATCATCCGGTGTATGGCCGGGTGGTGCTGGAATTTTAATCATGTCACAACGTATAGCCGTTCTGGGCGCTGGGCCCATGGGTTTGGCGGTGGCGTATCAGTTAGCGCGTGATGGCCATCGTCCGGTGGTATTCGAAGCGGATGATCGCGTCGGTGGCATGACCGCATGCTTCGATTTTTCTGGTCTAGAAATTGAGCGCTACTATCATTTTCACTGCACCTCCGACAGCGCATTTTTGCAAATCCTGGATGAGCTGGGTATTGCGCATCAGATGCACTGGGTCGAAACAAAAATGGGTTATTGGTACCAAAACCGCTTGCAAGCCTGGGGTAACCCCTTTGCCTTATTGCGCTTTCGTGGTTTGAGTTTGGTCGCAAAATTTCGTTATGGCTTGCACGCTTTTTTGTGTACCAAACGTACCCATTGGAAGCCTTTAGATAACGTTGAGGCCACTGGATGGATACGACGCTGGGTTGGTGATGAAGCGTGGGAAGTTCTCTGGCGCCGCTTGTTTGACTATAAGTTTTACGATTACAGTGGCAATTTATCAGCGGCGTGGATATGGAGTCGCATACGTCGAATCGGACGTTCACGGTATGACTTGTTCCGAGAAAAATTAGGTTACTTAAACGGTGGCTCAACTACACTTTTAAACGCATTGAAAGCCGATATCGAGCAGCATGGTGGCACTATTCGATTGCGTTCGCCGGTGCAAAAAATACATATTGAGCAGGGTAGAGTGACCGCTGTTCAGACGAGCGATGGTCTCGAATCATTTGACAAAATTATCAGCACCGTACCTCTGCCGTATGTGCCGCGTTTGATGCCGGATTTGCCGCAGGATGTACTTCAAAAATTTCAAGCGTTAAAAAATATCGCTGTGGTTTGCGTCATTGCTAAACTTAAAAAACCACTTTCCAATAATTTTTGGCTGAATGTGAATGATCCAGACATGGATATTCCCGGTCTGGTTGAATATTCTAATTTGCGACCGTTAGATCATTCGATCGTGTATGTGCCTTTTTATATGCCAGGCGAGCATCCTAAATTTTCAGATGCGGATGAACTATTTCTAGAGAAGGTCAAAACCTACTTAAAAAAAATCAATCCTGACTTACGCGATGATGATTTCATTGATATACGCGCTAGTCGTTATCGTCATGCGCAACCTATTTGCGATCCCGGCTATCTGAGTACATTGCCGCCAACGGCGTTGCCTATTCGAGGTCTTTGGGTAGCCGATACCTCGTATTACTACCCGGAAGACCGTGGTATTTCAGAGAGCATAGGATTTGGTCGTCAGCTGGCGCGCGAGGCGGTGCAGTGATTAGTCATTTTATGTCGCGTCAATTCGTCATATTTTTAGTCACGGGCGGTTTGGCCGCAGCGGTGAATTTTGGCTCACGCATTGTGTACAACCAATGGGTTAATTTCTCACTTGCGGTGGTGTTGGCTTACCTGACAGGTATGATTACGGCCTTTGTACTGGCACGCTACTTTGTTTTTACTGAGAGTAGTCAATCCATGCAGCGCAGCGCGCTGTGGTTTGTGGTGGTGAACATCGTTGCCGTCATACAGACATGGGTGATTAGTATGCTATTAGCTTACTACCTGTTACCTCGCATGGGTTTCGTGCGATTCATTCCTGAGATAGCGCATGCCGTTGGTGTGGTAGTGCCGGTTTTTACTAGTTACTTAGGCCACAAGCGATTTTCATTCAAATAAACGTCATACAAAATAATGAATAACTAATACGCTGATGAATTTTGTTCATTCATCAGCGATTCTGTCGTTCAAAGTTATATTGCTCGAGAAAGCGGCAGCCATTCAGTGGCAAAAATGAAGGCATACGATAGTAAGTCGCTGCGATTTTCTTTAGTATTTTTTCGCGGTAAGGTTCAAATTTAAATCCCCGTCCTTCAGCCACCCAAAAACGTGCGCCATCAACCGTCAGTTCACGTACAGATACCGATTCGAAATAAGGCATGAAACTAGTTTCTTCCATGCGGCGCGTGCCAGCAATCAGAATCGTCTTGCCTTCAAACTCTGAAAAATTGGTAATGTTGTCATCAAACCGCGCATGAAAACTACCTTCGCCAAACACCGGTAGATAGTCATTAGCATGAAACGACAGTAAAGCCGCCGAGCTATACGAAGCTGTCATCAATACGCTGTCCGGCGGCGTATCTTTTTTGATGGTGTGTATCAGTGCTGGTGCATCACGATGCATGACGATGTCGGTGTGCAGCTTCATTCCTTGAAATGCTGAGCTAGGTAAGTAAGCGAGCAAGAGCAGTGCTAGAAGGTGCGGTATACCAAGGAAAAAATTCCAGCGGCTGTGTGAACGAAGTTGATCGTCATTCAGCGCCATGCCAGCCACTAAAAATACAAACGGAAGAAACGCTAATACCCAGTGCAGTCCAATTGTTTTGTAAAACGACAGTAGTAAAAATAAGGCAAACGGCACGGCAAATAGTGAGATCAGTTGCCAATGTTGTCGCAACGCTTGAGAGCGCACTAATCGCCAGCCCGACCATGGGGTAACCAGATAGATCATCATTGCGATGTAAACCGCAAGATAACTTAGCGAAAAATGTGATCCTTCATTCCGATTAAAAAGATTAAAAAGAATATTGTTCCAGCAATGAGTCGAATTCCATGCCAGATTTAGCAGCATAAATGGCAAAGCACATAGCGCAATAACTACTAGCCGTAACCAGCCGCGCGGCCCGCGCGTCACGAAGTACACCGCATACGCAATTGCCAGCAGTCCGGCAAAATATTTAGATAGCAGCGCGAGACCCAATAACACGCCACTGAAGGCATGCCAGCGTAAGCTGTCGGAGTGCTCGCCACGCAAGAAGGCATAGCCTGAAAAGAACAAGAAAAAAATCAGCGGCGTATCAGTGGTGATGAGATTCAGCGACCAAGTAAATGGCAATAAAAGAAACAGGCTTCCGAGTAACCATGATTTTTCTTCGCTGCCCGGCTGCAGGCGCCGCAGTAGATCCATCATGCCGTAAGCAATCACGATCCACAGCAGGACGGCAGGAAGGCGCAATACGAGCAGCGATGAGGAGAGGTGCTGTAACCCCCACAGCCACCAGCCAACCATCGGTGGGTGGTCGTAAAATCCGCCCCAATCGACGTGTTTGCCCCACTGGTAGAAATACGCCTCATCGCCAATCAATGGAATGCTGAAAGCCAGCCACACCTTAATGGCAGTGGTGATTGTCAGAATCAGTAAAAACAGGTGACGGTTGCTGGTGATTGCTGGGTGCATAGCCGAATTGTCCGGTAGATGGCGATTTATTGCGAGTGTTATGGCCAATTGGCGGATGTTTTGGGGTCAGAAAGGTGAGCCATTATCAAAGAGAAATCAACTTAATGCGCACCTAGTGCTTTAAAGGCGAGTTGCGCCGGCGGTTGAAGTTACATTTAATAAATGTTACCGTTTCCAGTTTTTGACGCAACGCAAAATCCCCTTTCAATTTAATTCCTATCTATGCGCACACTTTCAACCCATTCTTTTTCAAAAAACGCCATTGCAACGCTGATAGCCTTGGCTTCTACTTTGATCGCACCCGTAGCGTCAGCTTATGATTGGACGGATGGTTTCGACCTATCCGCTAAATCGGGTGATCGTTGGAGCTTGATAGCTTCACCCTACACGTATCACTTTCACCCCAGTGATGATCATAAAACGGTTTGGCTCATCGGTGCCGAACGTGAACGTGCTGATGGATCAATTGCCGGTGCGGCGTTCTTTAGCAATTCATTTGGTCAAGATAGTGGCTACTTTTTTCCTTGGGGGCAGATGTACCGTGGTGTGCTCGATCAGCCGCAGATGTATGCTCAATGGACGGCAGGTATTTTGTACGGCTATCGCGGGAAATATCAGCACAAAGTCCCTATGAATTACGAGGGCTTTTCTCCCGCGATCGTTCCAGCGTTAGGTTGGGAATTCGATAGTAAGCAGCGGGTTCAGGTAAACCTATTAGGGTTGAATGCAGTGATGTTTCAATTTACTCAGCCGTTTAAGTAATACAAACAAATTAAGTAGTAAAAAAGCCCCACTATATGCGGGGCTTTTTTGTCATGAAGCTACAGTCAGCAAAGTTATTTTTCTAAGCCTTTACTGACGATTTCGCCACGTACTTCCTTTAGCGTATGTTCAATGATCTCGATATCTTCGGGCGTCACACCTTCTTCTTCCAAAGCAGCAAAGAAAATTTCCATGATCTGGTTGTAAGACGCCTTGGTAACCCCAGCTTGCATGTGCTGATCATGCATTTTTTTCATCGTGAAATCTTGGTTGGGTTTACCTAGAGCATAGGAAACATAAGCGATGTGATGTTGGATTACCTTATCCATTTCCATCTCTTCAAAGTAGCGACGCAAGTTAGGTCGACGCATTAGTCGCTCATGAAAGTCGCGCACTATCCGTGTTACTGCGGGTACACCACCATATTTATCAAAAAGAGCAACGGTCATTTTTTTATAGAGAGTTATTTGCTAGTCGGGGCCGAAGGTCTAGGGCCGCCCGGCGCCACTGGAACAACAACAATGGGGTTGATATTCGTTGATTGCTTAACTACCTTAGCAGGTGCACCTTGCTGATGTGATGACACCGTGTTGTACTGATCTTTATCTTTTCCTGTATTTGCTGAAGATGAAATTGTTTCAGCAAAACTAACTTTAAAGAATGGCAACCCAAGTGCAAATAATAGCAAAAAGATTTTACTCATGATTACCTTGTCAAATTAAATAGTTCTTTCTATGGGCGCCTAATTTTGACGCATTTACATAAAAAAATAACTAAATAATTTTTCTTAACTAAATCAATGCCTAACACTGTACTCTGAAAGTCCATTCTCTATCTTTGCCTATATGAACACATTGATTGGTTGACAGTCACTCTCAATTACGCCAAATTTCAGCATCTGCGCAGTAATTGGTATTGCGTTTAAAGTAATCTGACTCCGAATTTTGTTGTGAGGGAAAGCCGATGAAATTTCTGGAAAAACAACTGTCGACCAATAGGCAGCTTGCCGATTCCCGAATTGATTTCGAAGCGACTATTCAAGGCGATATTGATTTCAATGGCACCTTCTTCATTGATGGCACTATCAACGGTGATTTAAAAGGAAAAAGCCTAGAAAAAACCACGGTGATTATTGGCATGCGTGGCAAGCTCTCAGGTAATCTTTTTTGCACCAACGCCATCATTGCAGGCACGGTATGGGGTGACATTCACGCGAAATCCTTAGAGCTGCAAGAAGGAGCCCGCGTCATCGGCGACCTTTACTATGAATCGCTCGAAATCAACCCTGCAGCTGAGATCAACGGTAACTTTATTCCTACCGAAGGTCACGATATTGATTCGCAAGTCAAAGAAGCCATGAGCGAGCAAGAAACCGTTCGCTTATTGAGCTCTGTTGGCAAACTCAGCTGAGTTTACTTTTCCTTCGTTTATTATTTTTTACAGACTTCAACCGGAATAAAAAAATGCAACGTTCAGAACTACTTGCCGAGCTCAAACAGTTAGAAGCGATGGAGTTTGATGTCGTCGATGAAGCGATCGATCTGGCGCAAGAAATAGACCTGACGAAATTTGCTTCTATGTCGGTCAGAGCAGCAGCCGTTGTGGTGGCTACGCGTGGCATGCAAATGCGTTTGGGCGAGAAGACCTTGGTTAGCCTCATGAGAAACCGATCGACCTATCGCCCTATACCTGCGCGCTCGGTCTAATAGCTGTTTAGTGGTGGCTCGGGCTTGTGCAGGCCCGAGTAAGG
>JBEGSP010000306.1:0-3521 GCA_041179845.1 Pseudomonadota bacterium | reverse complement strand
ATAGATGGCGATCATGTGAAACGAGCAACATGGTACCTTCGAATTGTGCCAGCGCTTCGGTGAGTGCTTCACGTGTTTCTAAATCCAAATGATTGGTTGGTTCATCGAGTAGCAATAAGTTAGGGCGCTGCCAAACAATTAAAGCCAAGGCAAGTCGTGATTTCTCACCACCAGAAAACGGAGCGATAGGACTTTTCACCATCTCGCCGGGAAAATTGAAGCGTCCTAAAAAATTACGTAATTCTTGTTCGCGTACATCGGGCGCTATGCGTGCCAGATGCATCAGCGGCGAATCATCCGGGCGCAGCATTTCTAGTTGGTGCTGCGCAAAGTAACCAATGACGAGTCCTTTGCCGAATCGCGCCACACCATGTAGAGGCTCGATATCGCCAGCGATTGTTTTAATGAAAGTTGATTTACCCGCGCCATTCACGCCTAACAATCCTATGCGTTGGCCTGGCGTCAACGAAAAATTAATCCCTGCGACTATGCATTTTTCTTCATCATTACTAGTGCGATAACCTGCATCCACATCTTCCAGCACAAGCAAGGGATTAGGTGCACGTTCAGGTTCGCGAAACTCAAAAGAAAACTCAGCGGCAGCACGTAATGGTGCGAGTTCTTCCATGCGAGCCAAGGCTTTGACGCGGCTTTGTGCCTGTTTGGCTTTCGAGGCTTTCGCTTTGAATCGTTCAATGAACGATGTTAAATGAGCGCGTTTGCGTTGCTGTTTATCTAATGCCGCTTCCATTAATTCGAGATGCGCTGCGCGTTGGCGCTCAAAGGCACTGTAATTGCCGCTGTAGCGTTTGAGTTTGCGATCATCGACATGCACCGTTACATTCGAGACGCCGTCTAAGAAATCTCGGTCATGCGAAATAATGAGTAATGTTCCTTGATAGCGTTTCAGCCATTCCTCCATCCAGAGAATGGCATCTAAATCAAGGTGATTGGTAGGTTCATCGAGCAGCAAAAGATCGGAAGGGCAAATGAGCGCCTGCGCTAGATTTAATCGCATGCGCCAGCCACCAGAAAAACTCGCTACCGGCATATCCATTTGCGCTAATGAAAACCCCAATCCATTGAGTAATTGCTCAGCGCGTGAGCGTATGGTGTAGGCATCCGCATCCGCTAATTTGCTATGGAGTTCTCCAATATGATTGCCATCAGCGGCATCACCCTGTTGTTCGAGTAAGTCGAGCTCATGTTCAAGTGCGCGTAAACCGACATCGCCATCAATCGCATACTCGATGGCAGGCCTATCCAGTGCCGGTGTTTCTTGAGCGACGTGAGATACACGCCAGCTACGCGGGAAATCAATACTCCCTAAATCGGGATGGAGTTCATCGCGCAGCATGGCAAACAAGGTAGATTTACCCGAACCATTGGCGCCGATGAGGCCGATTTTTTCACCGGGATTCAGCGTGAGATCGACCGCCTCAAATAGAGACTTGGTGCCACGCATGAGTGACAATTGCTGAAGACGAATCATGTGAAACTAAGCAGACTAAATGCCGCGGTGAGAGGGTGAATAAAGATCACAGCTGATCAGCTGTGAGTAAAAAGACGGAGGCATCGCCTGCGCTAGTGGATAACCAAGTCAGGCCCAGATCATGAAAGGCGGTTTCGGCATGGGCAAATTCGTTGCCGATTTCCACAATCAACATACCCTTGGCAGTGAGCCTATGCTTGGCTTCTTTGACGATACGACGGACTAAATCCATGCCATCTTTGCCACCAGCTAATGCCATCTGTGGTTCGTGGCGATACTCGGCGGGCAGTGAGGCCATCGCGGTGCTGTTTACATACGGTGGGTTGGAAACAATCAAATCATATTTTTTGGCCGGTACGTTGTCATACAGATCCGATTGAATCAGATGAACACGTTTTTCTAACTGATAATCTTCGACATTGCGTTTAGCAACCGCTAACGCATCGGTCGACAGATCGACCGCATCAACCTGAGCATTGGGAAATGCATCAGCTAGCATGATAGCCAAACAGCCCGAGCCTGTGCACAGCTCTAATACATGATGCACATTCCATGCGTCGCCTATCCATGGCTGAAAATGTTCCGGGATAAGTTCAGCAATGTAGGATCGTGGAACAATGACGCGCTCATCAACATAAAACCGATAGTCTGTCAGCCAAGCTTCATTGGTCAGATACGCCGCCGGCAATCGTTCTGACGTGCGGCGATCGATGATGGCTAAAACGGCGGCGATTTCTTCAGGAAGCAGTCTGGCGTCGAGAAAAGGGTCGAGTTTGTCGAGCGGTAGTTTGAGCGTATGCAAAATCAGATACGCAGCTTCATCATAGGCGCTGCTGCTGCCATGACCAAAAAATAGACCTTCGGTCATAAAGCGAGTAACGGCGTGGCGCAGCAAATCGCGCAGGGTGTGGTAGGGATGGGTCATTACGGCGCCCGCTTGAGCGGGAATAGAAAGCTAACAAACCGTAAGGATACCGGAATTGCCGTACCGCTATGGCAATTCCGGTTTTTTTCATTGTAAAGACTGTATCAGCCGCGATTATTTGCTGTTGTCATTAGCGCCGTCAATGCTTGTTTACCTGCTTCGGTTTTGGGTATTTCTAACCAGATCGAATTGATTTGACAATTCAGACCTTGTAATTTTTTGGCTATTCCTTGGGGGTCAATATCGGCCAGCTGAGCGATTAAACCGGGGCGGTCAGCTATAACTTGAAGGTCAAAGCCTGCGGCTATAAATTTTTCTACCCACGTTAGACTGCCGGCATCTAAAGCCCACATAAACATATCATGTCCGACATCCTTACCTTCCCTGAGTCCCTCGAGTATCCTAGGACTCCGAGTGGAACGTTCTGCGGCAAACTCAAATGCTATTTTATTTCGTTTGCGGCCTGATGATTTTAAGATCTCATCTAACGTTGACTCTTTTAGTTCGCAATCAAGCAGACTTAATACAAATTCCTTATGATCATTTGATATAAATACAGCTTCTTTAATCAGAATATTCTTTTCGTCGTCTGATATAAATGGCCAAATACTTTTTACAGTACGAGTGTAGTCATCCCAAATAATCTTTGATCCAGTGAGTGAAAGAGCATTTAATTGACTTTGTATGAAATTCTTTTTCAGATCTAATTTATTTGCCCCCAAATTTTCCGGTATGCCGTCTAAGTATTGATCGTAATCTTTGGCTGTCTTGCTAAGTAAAAACTTAATTACCAATGGGTTCAGTTTTTTGATACTGGATGTCCCCTCATAACGTGCTTTTAAAATTCCATGTAATTTTTCAAAGTTAGATACACTGAATTGACATGCTGCTATATACAGAGGGGAAGATTGTATGTCGTTGTATAGTTCTATAGAACTATCAATAGTTTTCAGCCATTCGGTTAATTCCTCATTGCCATTATCGAGCTTGTCTTCTAATGATCCATCGATGATCGATCGATAGAAATAGCTACTTCCATATTTGTCTTTACAGCAGAATAAAGGTCCTCTCAGGGCTTGAATCTCATCTGCCAACCACAATACA
>JBEGSP010000305.1:0-3302 GCA_041179845.1 Pseudomonadota bacterium | reverse complement strand
GCTATCAAGGCGCATCTATTCTTTTGGCGCGTAAAAATTTTGGCTGTGGATCATCGCGCGAACACGCGCCGTGGGCTTTGGATCAATATGGTTTTCGGGCAGTGATTGCACCTAGCTTTGCTGATATTTTTTTCAACAATTGCTTCAAAAATGGTTTGCTGCCGATTCGGCTAACAGAAACCGAAGTTGATCAGTTATTCAATGAGGTCAAAGCGTTTCCAAGTTTCAGGTTAGTGGTAGATCTGGAAAAGCAAACCGTATCGACATCGAATAGCAGCTCTGTTTTTCATTTTGAAGTTGACGCATTCCGCAAACATTGCTTAATCAATGGCTTGGATGATATTGGCCTCACATTGCAACATGCGGATGCTATTCATACGTTTGAAGAGCGCCATATCAACCGCTTCCCTTGGTTGGCAAATACGATTTAATTATTTAAGTAGATATCTCATGAAAATCGCAATCTTGCCGGGTGACGGCATTGGTACCGAAATTGTTGCTCAGGCAGTTCGTGTTCTGGAAGCCTTGGGCCAAAAATTTGAAATGGAAACTGCGCCGGTCGGTGGTGCAGGTTACGAGGCTCATGGCCACCCACTGCCCGACGGTACATTGAAGCTGGCTAAAGAAGCTGATGCTATTTTGTTTGGTGCTGTCGGTGATTGGAAATACGACACGCTAGAGCGTTCACTGCGTCCTGAACAAGCTATTTTAGGTTTACGCAAACATCTCACCTTGTTTGCGAATTTTCGCCCTGCGATTCTTTATCCTGAATTAGTCGGTGCATCCACGTTGAAACCAGAGGTGGTTTCAGGCCTCGATATCCTCATCGTGCGTGAATTGAATGGCGATATCTATTTTGGTCAGCCGCGCGGAATGCGTGAAGCACCCGATGGCCCGTTCAAAGGTTCGCGTGAGGGTTTTGACACTATGCGTTACTCCGAACCAGAAATTCGTCGTATCGCTCATGTGGCTTTTAAAGCGGCGCAAAAACGTGGCAAGCGTTTGACCAGTGTTGATAAAGCCAATGTGCTGGAGACTTTCCAGTTTTGGAAGGATATTGTCACTGACGTACATAAAGAGTATCCCGATGTCGAGCTCGATCACATGTATGTCGATAATGCGGCGATGCAGTTGGTACGTGCGCCGAAAAAATTTGATGTGATTGTGACGGGTAACATGTTTGGCGACATTCTCTCGGATGCGGCTGCGATGTTAACCGGCTCGATTGGTATGTTGCCTTCAGCATCGCTGGATGCCAACAGCAAAGGTTTGTATGAGCCTTCGCATGGCTCAGCACCGGATATCGCAGGTAAAGGCGTTGCGAACCCGCTGGCTACGATTTTGTCAGCTGCCATGATGCTGCGTTTCTCGTTGAATTTGCCTGCTGAGGCCGATCGCATAGAAACAGCAGTCAAGAAGGTACTTGCACAAGGCCTGCGTACCCCCGATATTTACGAAGCGGGTACGACGAAGGTAGGAACGGTTGATATGGGTAGTGCGGTTGTTAAAGCACTGCCCTGATTTTTTAGGAAGAGATATGAAACTCGTAGGATTAGTTGGCTGGCGTGGCATGGTGGGATCAGTGCTCATGCAGCGCATGCAAGAAGAAAAAGATTTCGATCACATTGCGCCGGTGTTTTTTTCAACCTCGAATGCTGGCGGTAAAGCGCCTGCCTTGGCTAAAAATGAAACGGCATTAAAAGACGCGAATGATATTGATGCGCTCAAAAAATGCGACATCATTTTGACGTGTCAGGGTGGCGATTACACCAGTGACGTTTTCCCGAAGCTGCGTGCTACAGGCTGGAATGGGTATTGGATCGATGCGGCATCCTCGCTGCGCATGAAAGACGATGCAATCATCGTGCTGGATCCAGTGAACATGGATGTGATCAAGCACGCATTGAAGTCAGGTACTAAAAACTATATTGGCGGTAACTGCACAGTGTCGTGCATGTTAATGGGCTTGGGTGGTTTGTTCGCACATGATTTAGTTGAGTGGATGACTTCCATGACCTATCAAGCCGCTTCCGGTGGTGGTGCGCAACATATGCGTGAATTGCTGACTCAGTTTGGCAGTATCAACGCCGAAGTGAAATCGTTATTAGACGATCCAGCGTCCGCGATATTAGAAATTGATCGCAAAGTATTAGCGCGACAGCATTCGATGAGTGACGACGAAGTCAAACAATTTGGTGTTCCCCTAGGCGGCAATCTCATCCCATGGATCGATAAGGATTTGGGTAATGGTCAGTCGCGTGAAGAGTGGAAGGGCGGCGCAGAGACCAATAAAATTCTGGGGCGTGGTGCAGCGTTTGGTAAAGAGGCAAAATCTGCGATTGCAGTTGATGGTTTGTGCGTGCGTATTGGCGCCATGCGCTGCCACTCGCAAGCATTGACGATCAAGCTTAAAAAAGATGTGCCGCTGGATGAAATCACAGACATTATCGCCAGCAACAATCCGTGGGCAAAAGTTGTTCCCAATACACGTGAAGCATCGATGCACGATCTAACACCGGCTGCAACGACGGGCAGCTTGCGGATTCCGGTCGGTCGTTTGCGTAAGATGGAGATGGGCGGTGACTACTTATCCGCATTTACCGTTGGCGATCAGTTGTTGTGGGGAGCTGCCGAACCGTTGCGCCGCATGCTGAGAATACTTTTAGAAGCGTAAAAAAATCCTAGGTTGAGTTGTCAAACCGCAACCTAACCCGCTTGTTTGTCCTCTGTTGGACGACAAGCGGGTTTTTTTATGGCGCTACAGATTCAGTTAACTTGCGATGTCTTATCGTGAATGCTACTGTCCGCTCCGGTCTTTTGGTTGAAGGCTCTCTGCACTGTCCTTTCTTCTTGCTTTTCTTCACGCTATTTTTCATCGATGCTTTATAGACTGATTTTTCTTGCTGTGTTGTTATCGCTACCCATGCATTCTTTGGCGCTTGCTTTGGGGGATATCGTGGTTCGCTCCGCCTTGGGTCAGGTGTTGGATGCAGATATTGATATGGTGGTGCTATCGGCGCAAGAGGCTGAGACTTTGTCGGTTCGGTTGGCACCGGCCGAGATGTTTGCTGAAGCCGGCCTGGATTACGGTTTGATTGCCCGATCGGTTCGTCTGAGTGTAGAAAGAAAAGCAGGCCGTACACACGTTCACTTAAGTTCGGACAAAGCTATCACCGAACCCTTCTTGATGTTGTTAATCGAAGTAAGCGCAAGTGGTAATCGCAGCGTACGACAGTATGCACTGCTGCTAGATCCACCGACAACGCATGATGATGCTCCAGTATTACCCAAAGTAGCTGCGG
>JBEGSP010000304.1:0-5570 GCA_041179845.1 Pseudomonadota bacterium | reverse complement strand
TTATCTTCAGTATGTAACTGTTATTGAGCTGATATTTGCATTAAGCCGAATTCTTGTGATTGCAACAAATAATTTGGGTATTAAAACTGTTGAGCAACTGCCACAGATACTAATTATGGTTACACTGGCACAGCTTGTAATGAACACACTTTCCTACATCAGTGCCGCCGGATACTGGGCTGAAAAAATTTCGTTTTCAAATGCCAGAAATATTGCTGAGAACGAAGCAAAAGAGAAGAAAGTATCCGAAATTAGTGCTCTGCTCCAAGAAAAAGAGCATCTTATATTCGGCTTATTAAAAGCCCATAAAACCGCCACGACTGGCGCTCTATCAGCCTCTATAGCACATGAACTAAACCAGCCACTCACCGCATCAACGCTAAATATTCAATTATTGAGAAAAGCTCTCAGCACAAATCCTATTCAAATCGATTTATGTAAAAAAATATTAACCTCCTTAGAAAATGACACTCAAAGAGCCGCAACCATTGTTAAATCCTTGCGCTCAATTTTCACTGACGATGATGCCACTGTAGAATTTATTGAAGTTGAAAAAATACTGACCAATGTTCTAACTGTCGTAAAAAAAGAAATCGACGAAGAAAGCATACATATTGAATTAAACGTCGATAAAAATCTAAAGATACAAGTTAATTCCACTGAATTTCAACAAGTTTTATTAAATTTATTTAATAATTCTATTCATGCATTATCCAATTCAGATAACTCCCCAAAAACAATTTCGTTAGGCGCAAAAAAAGTAGGATCAATTATTCAAATAACTATTGCTGATAATGGATATGGAATCACCAAGGAATTTCAACCTAACTTATTTGAGCTACTTAGCACCACAAAGCAAACCGGTATGGGTTTAGGTCTTTGGCTCTGCAAACACATTATCACCAGACAGAATGGAAATATTTTCTACGAGGATAATGAAATTGGAGCAAAATTTGTTATTGAACTACCCGAAGCAAGTTAGAGAGCTATTGTTTATATCAATTCGTATTTTACGATTTCTCGCTTGTTAAAAAAATGTACTCACTCTTTCTTCAATCAGCTACAGGAAAAATTTCCATGAAAAATTTTCTTTGCTCATTATTTTTGATTTTCGGTTTGTCGTCTGCTTGGGCGCATCCACAAGATGGAATGTCACCTGAAGATCTGATGCACTACTATTTGAAGGTATTCAACGAAGAAAATCTTCCAGCTTTGGAAGAGGTTTATCACTTCCCTCACGTAAAAATAACGAACGGCAAACTAACGCACATCGAGAATAAAAATACTCCCGTCATTGATTTCGAAGGCTTAAAAAAATCTGGCTGGAAATACTCGAAAATAAATTCAGTCAAAATACTCGCTGAAGGTGCTAATTCAGCACTGGTTGAAATGGTATTTTCACGTTTTGACAAGTCAGATAAAGAATTTTTCCGCTCGACTACCTTTTATGTACTCACCAAAAACAAAGGCTACTGGCAAATTATTAGCCTGAGCTCTGTTGGGACAGTTGCTGGAGTCAAGTAATTTCCCCCCAGACCGCAGCAAATCATCCATCAGCTTGAAGACGAAAGCGCAGGGTACGGACGAGAGCCGTCCCTGCTATAATTTTGGGCATTACCCTCGGCACCAACCTGCTCGCTCGCTCAATGGGCGACGCCTATTTGCCCCACTATTTTTGGTCCGCATGCAAAAAAAATTATTTATCAAAACCTTTGGCTGCCAAATGAACGAGTATGACTCGGACAAAATGGCAGATGTATTAAATATTTCCGAAGGCGTAGTCAAGACAGACACCCCCGACGATGCCGACATTATTTTGTTTAATACCTGCTCGGTTCGTGAAAAGGCGCAAGAAAAAGTATTCTCTGATTTAGGTCGAGTACGCGAACTCAAACTTAAAAATCCCAAGTTAATGATAGGTGTAGGTGGCTGCGTAGCATCACAAGAAGGTGCCACCATCATTCGCCGCGCTCCGTATGTCGATGTGGTATTTGGCCCGCAGACGCTACATCGCCTACCCGATTTATTAGAAGCACGACGCACAAGCGGTAAAGCACAAATCGATATTAGCTTTCCAGAAATTGAAAAGTTCGATCACCTGCCACCAGCGCGCGTTGAAGGCGCGAGTGCCTTCGTATCGATTATGGAAGGCTGCAGCAAGTACTGCAGCTACTGCGTTGTTCCTTATACTCGTGGCGAAGAAGTTTCACGCCGATTTGATGATGTACTGAATGAAATCAATCATCTCGTCGATCAGGGCGTTAAAGAAATTACCTTGTTAGGTCAAAACGTTAATGCCTATCGCGGTGTGATGCCCGATGGCGATATCGCTGATTTTGCTTTATTGATCGAATACATAGCTGAGCTAAAAGGTATCGAACGGATTCGCTATGTCACCAGCCACCCAAAAGAATTCACTCAACGTTTAATTGATGTTTACGCCCGTGTACCTAAATTAGTCAGCCATTTATATTTGCCGGCGCAACACGGCTCAGACAAAATTCTCGCTGCTATGAAGCGCGGCTATACTGTACTTGAATACAAATCCATCATTCGGCGATTGCGTGAAGTGCGGCCTGATGTGACGATAGCTTCAGATTTTATCGTCGGCTTCCCTGGCGAAACAGATGCTGATTTTGAAGCATTGATGAAACTAGTTGACGATGTGGGCTACGACAATAGTTTTTCATTTATTTTTAGTCCTCGCCCTGGTACACCCGCTGCCAATCTGAGTGATGACACGCCTCACGAGATTAAACTCGCTCGCCTTCAACGATTACAAAAAGTCATCGCCGATAACACGCGTCGCTTTTCGGATGCCATGGTGGGTAGCGTGCAGCGCGTCTTAGTTGAAGGTCCATCAAAGCGAAGTACAGAAGAGCTGCAAGGCCGGACTGAAAATAATCGTGTCGTTAATTTTGAAGGCGGACCACAAGCCAGCCGCTTAATTGGTCAGTTTATTGACGTTCTCATCACAACCAGCCATCCCTTTTCTTTGCGTGGTGATGTGGTGGTCAAACAATGAAAAAAGCCAACCCACCACAGCATTTCACACCCTCCCCGCTGGACAACACCCGACTAGCCCATCTTTGTGGTCCGCTCGATGAAAATTTGCGGCAGATTGCCGCCGCGCTTGATGTTACGTTGTTTAGACGTGGTGAAAAATTTATTGCTGATGGCGATAATGCAGCAGTTGCGGTCGCTATGCTGGAAAAATTTTACGCCAAGGCCGATCAGGCTATTTCAATCGAAGAAGTTCAGCTGGCACTAGTAGAACAAAAAGCCGCCTCCGCTCCAAAACCAGTTAAATCGTCTACTAAAACGGATGCAGCAGCAGATGCAGCAGTGGATACCTCTACCGATAGTCCAGTATTAAAAACCCGTAAAACTGATTTGCGTGGCCGGACTCCTCATCAGAGTCAGTATCTGCGATCGATCATGGAGCATGACGTCACCTTTGGCGTAGGTCCTGCAGGTACAGGTAAAACGTATCTTGCCGTTGCTTGTGCGGTCGATGCGCTAGAGCGCGATGCCGTTCGACGCATAGTCTTGACTCGCCCAGCCGTAGAAGCCGGTGAACGCTTAGGGTTTTTGCCCGGTGATTTGGCGCAAAAGGTCGATCCTTATTTGCGCCCTCTGTATGACGCTTTGTACGATTTAATGGGTTTTGATCGTACCCAAAAAATGTTTGAAAAACAGGCGATTGAAATCGCACCGCTTGCCTATATGCGCGGCCGCACGTTAAATCATGCCTTCATTATTTTGGATGAAGCGCAAAATACCACGCCTGAACAAATGAAAATGTTTTTAACGCGTATAGGCTTTGGTAGTAAAGCGGTGGTGACAGGCGATATCACTCAAGTTGATTTACAACGTGGACAAAAAAGCGGACTAGTTGATGCCATCGATGTACTGTCTTCAGTACGTGGAATCGCTTTTACTCGTTTTACTAGCGCCGATGTTGTGCGCCATCCCTTGGTAGGGCGAATTGTTGATGCCTATGATGCGGCAAGTGCCGCCACTATCAAAGCCGATGAGCGAAAAAAATAAACTCTCGTTATCAGTGCAGTTTGCTGATGAGCGTCTGTCAGACGCTATCACTCGGCCGCACATTCGGCGCTGGGTAAAAGCAGCGCAACTTGCCCCCGCCGAATTCACTATTCGCTTCGTGAATGAGCAAGAGGGCCAACTCCTCAATCATGACTACCGCGGCAAAGACTACGCCACCAATGTACTCACGTTTTCTTATAACGAGTCGACCGACGATACCGATGACATCGTGCGCGCGGACATTGTTCTCTGCGCCGACGTCGTGCTGCGCGAAGCTAAAGAGCAGCATCGTTCAATAGAGCATCACGTAGCGCACCTGATCGTGCATGGCGTACTGCACGCACAAGGCTACGATCATGAGTCAGATGAAGAAGCGGCGGAAATGGAAAATTTTGAAACAGAAATACTGGCCAAACTAGGCATTCCTGATCCTTACCGAAGCTAATAACGAACCAATCCAAGATTGGCCGGGTGAAATAATGTGTCCTATGAATTTGCCTTATTTATTTTCAATTTGATAAAAATTTCAGCTGATTTCTCTGAACACGGAAATTTTTCCGGTATCCTATGCATTCCTAGACTCTGGCACCTCGCCATATGCAAGACTATCCCCCGGGTAGCTTATCGGCTACCCCACACAAGCCCCATCGTTCCCTGTTCGAGCGCCTAACAGCGCTGATTTCTCCCGAACCTGAGAATCGCAGCGAACTACTCGAAATTTTGCATGATGCGCACGAGCGCAATCTAATCGATGCCGATGCCTTGTCGATGATCGAGGGCGTATTTCAGGTATCTGATCTGTGCGCCCGCGACATTATGATTCCGCGTTCTCAAATGGACGTCGTCGATATCGCGCGCCCGATAGAAGAATGGATACCCATGGTGTTGAGCACGGCGCATTCCCGCTTTCCTGCGGTAGAAGGCGATCGTGACAAAGTTGTCGGCATCTTGTTAGCCAAAGATTTGCTGCGTTATTACGCGCAAGAAGATTTCGATGTGCGCGACATGTTGCGTCCCTCGGTCTTTATTCCAGAATCAAAACCATTGAATGTGTTGCTGCGCGATTTCCGTGCTAACCGAAATCACATCGCTATGGTCGTCGATGAGTACGGCGGTATCGCTGGCTTGATTACGATTGAAGATGTCCTCGAACAAATCGTCGGCGACATTGAAGATGAATATGATTTCGATGAAGCCGAAGACAATATCCTTGCAGTTAAAGAAGGTGACTTCGGCCCACGCTGGCGTGTGCGTGCACTGACTGAACTTGAGCAATTCAATGAAATCCTAGGCACACAACTCACCAGCGAAGATGTCGACACCATTGGCGGCTTGGTGGCCAATCACTTAGGACGCATGCCACGCAAAGGTGAAGAGTTCGAAATCAATCATCTGCGCTTTGAAGTATTACGTTCAGATGCGCGACAAGTGCATGTGCTGCTGGTAGAAAAATTGCCGCAGCGTCCAACGGTAGAAACCAGCTGATGCCGGTGCGAATTACATCGCGCCCTGACTCTGAT
>JBEGSP010000303.1:0-2747 GCA_041179845.1 Pseudomonadota bacterium | reverse complement strand
AAACTAGTAGCTAACTGCGATTTAGCTTGAGTAGCGTGTTGTTGCCAACATCTACGCATACGATTGAGTGCCCAAAAAAGATTCACTGCGGTGGGGCGACTTTCTGCCAGCTTTGTAAATCCGAGTTCAAGTTGCTGATCAAAGTTATCGCTAGCATTTCTGCAAAGACGCAGCGCTTCGAGCGCAACGCCGTAGGCTGCAGCAACACCTATCGCTGGTGCGCCACGGACCACCATCGTGCGAATGCCGTGGGCTACTCCGTCAGCTGAGTCGTAGCTGAGATACTCAAACGTTGCTGGCAAGCGAGTTTGATCAATCATTTCTAATTGACCGCTATTCGCAGTCTCGCGCCAGCGTAGCGTCTCTATCGCTTCACTCATATTAATCGCCTTCAAATTCGCACAAGGCGAAAACTGGAATACCTGCTTTTTCTAAACGTTTTTTACCACCTACATCAGGCAGGTCAATCAGAAAGGCACACTCGACTACTTCTCCACCCATTTTTTGAACTAAGGTAGCAGCGGCATGTGCGGTGCCACCTGTCGCTAACAAATCGTCAACGATCAGAATTTTTTCGCCTTTACTAATGGCATCGTGATGAATTTCTATACGGTCGCTGCCATATTCCAAATCATAATCGTGTCCCATGGCAGCACCTGGCAGTTTGCCTTGTTTACGAATGGGCACAAAGCCTAATTGCAATACATAGGCGAGCGGTGCGCCAAACATGAATCCGCGTGCTTCAATACCCACGATTTTTGAAATACCTTGTCCACGATAGCGCTCTGCCAAAGCATTGATCGCTGCATGAAAACCATTCGCGTCTTTTAATAGAGTAGTGATGTCGCGAAACTGTATGCCAGCTTTTGGATAATCAGGAATAGTGCGAATTAACGAAGTAAAGTCCATGGTCTCTCGCTTATTTTTTTTCAGGGGAATTAACATTGCGGCCGTAATTTTTAAATCGTTCAATCACAGCTTGCATTTCTTCGGTAGATAGCAATACCGGTTGGCCATTTTGGCGAGCCAATAAATATTGCTGGCATAAAGATTCAATTTCTATTGCCACTGCCATAGCTTCATCGAGATCACGACCTGCAGCGATCAATCCGTGATTAGCCAGCAAACAGGCTTTGCGATCTTGCATGGCAGCTACTGCATAGTCAGACAACGTTTGTGTGCCAAATAAGGCATAGGGGGCGCAGCGTATCGAATCGCCACCAGCAATCGCAATCATGTAATGAAATGCCGGTAAATCTTCGCGCAGACATGCGAGTGCTGTTGCACTCGGAGAGTGAGTATGAACAATCGCATTCAACTCGGGACGATGACGCAATAAGTCGCTATGAAAATGCCATTCGCTGGAAGGCTTGCCACTGCCGATGACCTGACCCTCAAAATTCATGGCGACTATACTTGCAGGTTGCATCTGCGCTGTTGGTACACCGGAAGGCGTAATTAAAAAATGATCGCCTTCACGACAGCTGATGTTGCCTGACGTGCCACGATTGAGCCCCGCCACTTCAAGCTGTTGGCAGGCTTGAATAATTTGCGCGCGTAAAGTGGTTGATGTGATGCTCATCGTTTGAGTACTCGTCCGGCGACTACCGATAGTTTTTCCATCATGGCCGGATTACGTGCATGCGGGGCAGTGATAAGTGCATGCTCTAGCGAGTGCTTGCAGCTACATGTGTGCGCGTTAGTATCTTTAGGCAGTTGATGAACTAATTGTTTAACCAGATCGCGACCTTTGCCTGCATTTCCCAGCAATACTTTAATCACTTGATCGACGCTGACGTGATCATGATCGGGATGCCAGCAATCAAAATCAGTCACCATCGCGACACTGGCGTAGCAAATCTCAGCTTCGCGGGCTAGTTTAGCTTCGGGCATATTTGTCATGCCGATCACATCGCAGCCCCATTGTCGATACAGCTCAGATTCTGCTTGGCTAGAAAATTGCGGACCTTCCATTACCAAATACGTACCACCTCGCACGATATTTAACGACGTGACATCCGCACTGGCTTGCAGATGATTACCAAGACGTGAGCACACAGGATGCGCCATCGATACGTGAGCGACTAATCCTTTGCCAAAAAATGATTTTTCTCGAGCGAAGGTACGATCAATAAATTGATCCACAATCACAAACGTACCCGGGGCTAAATCTTCACGTAATGAACCAACGGCTGACAATGAAATGATGTCGGTGACACCGATTCGTTTTAACGCATCGATGTTGGCGCGGTAATTCACCTCAGACGGTGGAATCGTATGACCTCGTGCATGCCGCGGTAAAAAAGCCATGGCCTGACCGGATAAAACACCGGTGAGGATTTCATCGGAGGGCTCACCAAAGGGTGACTCAACCTTAATCCAGGCAGGGTTTTCTAGACCATCAATGTCATAAATACCGCTGCCGCCGATGATGCCTAACCGCTGGGGATGGGTGTGAGCTTGCATGAGCACTATCCTTCAAATCAGAAGCCAGAACTTTACCAAATATCAGGTACTAAACAGCCGAGGTGACTGGCCTAGAAACAAAAATGCCCGACCTTTACAGATCGGGCATTGCTAAATAAATACTGTGGGGTGGCCGATGGGGCTCGAACCCACGACAACAGGAATCACAATCCTGGACTCTACCAACTGAGCTACGGCCACCACTGATAAAACGATCTGACAGATTCAGACCGGAATAAGCCACTCATTATACAAAATTTCCGACGTGCTGGCGCTATTTC
>JBEGSP010000302.1:0-8235 GCA_041179845.1 Pseudomonadota bacterium | reverse complement strand
GCGGCATTTACCCGATGTCGATAGCATAAGCGTGAAATCTATACTGGATGCGACCGAGTCACGTCGCCGTAGCATGGCCGCTAAGCTTGATCAAAGCTTGCCTGCCCGACCACCGGGCTTTTGTATCGGTTGTCCAGAACGACCCGTATTTTCAGCATTGAAGTTAGCGCAAAAAGAGGTCGGCGAGGTTCACATTGCCGCCGATATTGGTTGCCATTCCTTTGCGACCTTTGAACCCTTTTCTATGGGGCATTCCATACTCGGTTATGGCATGAGTTTAGCTAGCCGAGCGGGCGTCTCGCCGATGATGCAGCGACGAGTGTTATCCATTATGGGTGATGGTGGTTTTTGGCATAACGGTTTACTCACCGGTGTGCAATCGGCACTTTTTAATGGTGATGATGCAGTATTACTCATTTTTAAAAATGGCTATACCTCGGCAACCGGTACGCAAGATATTATTTCTACGCCCAACACTCAATCAAAAACACAGGCACACGACAAACTAGCGAGTCTTACTGCAAATAATCGAACGATAGAAGACACGCTAAAAGGTATTGGTGTGCAGTGGATGCGCACCGTACATTCCTATCGGGTAGCAACCATGCGTGATGTGCTTAAAGAAGCACTCACCACCGATTTCAATGGATTGAAAGTCATCATCGCTGAAGGTGAATGTCAGTTGGAAAGGCAGCGCCGTATTCGTCCATGGCTAGCCGATCTTTTATCGCGCGGACAACGCGTGATGCGCGTGAAATATGGTGTTGATGAAGACGTGTGTAATGGTGATCATGCCTGCATACGATTATCTGCGTGTCCTACGCTGACGTTAAAAGATAATCCCGATCCGCTTAAAGTCGATCCGGTGGCAACCGTATCGGAAGGTTGCGTGGGATGCGGTCTGTGCGGTGAGAATGCGCATGCGGCGACCTTATGCCCGAGTTTTTATCGTGCTGAAATTATCCAAAATGCGCATTGGCATGAAAAGCTCGTATCAGGACTTAGGCAGCGCATGCTGCAATGGTTGCAGCCGGCATGAGCATCACTAATATGATGAATTCATCAACCTACGCTGCGCGTCCTTTATCCGTATTGATTTGCGCTTTGGGCGGTGAGGGTGGTGGTGTACTAACCGATTGGTTAATGGAGATCGCACGTAAGGCAGGCTATGCAGCTCAGGCTACCTCGATACCGGGTGTGGCACAACGTACCGGAGCGACCACGTATTTTTTTGAACTCTTTCCCGTACCGATTGCTCAGCTCGCGGGCAGAAAGCCGGTGTTTAGTTTAAACCCCATTCCCGGTTCGCTCGATGTGGTGATTGCTTCAGAGTTGTTAGAAGCTGCTCGATGCGCGAGTAACGGATTGCCTTCGTCTGATCGCACAGTATTCATTACCTCCACCTCGCGCACCTTCACCACGGCTGAACGGTCCGCCATGGGCGATGGCCGTTTGGATAGCGCTGCTTTACTCGCACTGGTGCAATCCGTGAGTCGAGCTCATCATGCTTTCGATATGCAGCGCGTCGCTGCAGAGAATACCACCGTGGTGAGTGCCGTCATGTTGGGGGCATTAGCAGCGAGTGGCGTACTGCCATTTGATCGTGCCGAATGCGAAGAGGTGATACGTGAAGGCGGGCGCGGCGCACAAGCGAGTCTGCAAGGTTTTGCGGCGGCGTGGCAAATGATTGCTCAAACAAATCAGCATGCTGAACAAACGCAGCATTTGATAAATTTGATCGATGAATCAAAGGAAAAATTACCTGAGCTGCAGGGATTTCCACCACAAGTTAACGACATGCTTCGTTTAGGTTTGCTACGAGTTCAGGATTATCAAGGTAGCGCGTATGGAAAATTATATCTTTCGCGGTTGCGTAGTTTGCTTGATGCAGAACAGCGAGCCGATCCTAATGCGCTGCATGGCAGGCAATTAACGCGCGAAGTATCACGATGGCTGGCCTTATGGATGTCCTTTGATGACATAGTTCGAGTGGCCGATTTAAAAAGCCGTGCTTCACGTAGTGAGCGTGTGCGACGTGAAGTTAACATTAAATCTGGTGATGTACTCGCCGTGTATGAGCACTTTAAACCGGGTGTGCCAGAAATCGCAGGGCTATTACCCAAGCCACTGGCAGAGCGATTGCTTGAGTGGGATCAGCAGCGCGTAGCTGAAGGTAGAGCGCCTTGGGCCATGCCCATCAAGCTCGCATCGCACACCGTACTCGGTACGCTGCTATTGCGTTTACTCGCTACCTGTAAATATATCCGCCCCTTCAGTAGTCGTTATGCCGAAGAGCAGACATTGATTGAAGAATGGATAGCGGCTGTCACGACTGGTGCGGCTGAAGACTGGCAGTTAGGTTACGAGTTAGCGTTATGTGGTCGATTGATGAAGGGCTATGGTGAAACGAATCATCGAGGGCGTGATAATTTGCTGCACGTGATACGTCATCTCGCGAATGATTCGCGTACAACGGCAGCAGCGCGTGCTACTGCAATCGGACGTGCACGTGAAGCAGCACTCAAGGATGAGGCGGGTACCCAATTAGATCGGGTATTAAAAGAATTCGGCGCACCCGCACGACCGATCAAGGCTCAGCCGATACGCTGGATGCCGCGCAGTCGACATACCTAAAAGGGAAAAGTATGAGCAAGACAGTGGTGTATACCGTGCACGTAGAATTTGGTGATTGTGATCCTGCACGGATTGTGTGGTTTCCTAATTTTTTTCGCTGGATCGATGCCGCATCCCGACATTTTTTTATTCAGTGTGGTGTGCCGCCCTGGCATGAGACAGCGAAAACTATGGGCTTGATCGGCACGCCTCTGGTCGATACGCAAGCAAGCTTTATTCGAACGGCGAGCTATGGTGACGTATTAGCGATTCATACGTCGGTTACTGAATGGCGTAACAAAAGTTTTGTGCAGAATTATCGAATCCTGCGAGATGACGTAGAGATCATGACCTGTAACGAGGTCAGAATATTTGCAGCGGACAAAGAGGGTGGAGGGATTCGAGCACTGCCGGTGCCCGAATCGATACGACTAGCGTGTTCCTGAGTGTATAAAATCTACTCAGTCGCGCTCATTACGACGCCATCGCTCCAAGAGGGCTCACACCTATCCAGCGCTCATGCAGCCAGAGTAAAAAAACATACCAGGCGATAGCACCAATCGCCAATGTGAACCGCGTACCTAACACCGTTGCATCAGGGTACTCGACCTCATTAATACGATCGCGCTTGCGCGACACACGAAAATTGAGTACTGCCCATAGCAACAGGCTGCCGAATAAAATGACATCGGCTAGATTGCCATTCGAGATCAAATGTGCCAACGCCCAGATTTTGACTCCCGCTACCATAGGGTGACCGATTCGTGCTTTGATCATGTTGCCTGGTACGTAGGCGGCGGCCACTAAGAAAAAAGCTAATAAGTTAAGCACTAGTGCCACATGTCGGTTGACGAGTGGGGGTTCCCATAGCGGCACGGGTGCAAGTCGTGCTTGCCCGTAACCAATCATCATCAGCACGAAGCCAGCTATCGACACTAGAGCGATCAAGCCTTTCCAGCGTTTTTCGCCCAGTCGCTCCATCATCTGCGAGCGCCAGTCATCCGTAAAAATGCGGGTGGAGTGGGCTGCAATAAAAAGAATAAGTCCTACAATTAACCAAGGCATAAAACGCTCCCGCTATGAGCCGTATTCGGTTTGCTAAAGTACATCATCATCACCCGAAGTGTAACGGATTCTTGTCTGTGTACCCTAACTCTGGCCTCGGTTACCATGCAGGGCGTGGCCTAGATAGTAGTGACTTCATCCGATACTTTTTTTACTTACGATAGCTTATGCACACTTATGCAAACTAAACCTGTTGCCTTACGCCAGATTGTTGCTGCCGTCGTTGGCAATGCACTCGAATGGTATGACTTTGTTGTGTACGGTTTTCTGACCGTGATTATCTCGCGCTTGTTTTTCCCCACCGATAGCGAGTACGCCTCCTTGTTATTGACCATGGTGACTTTTGGCGTAGGTTTTTTCATGCGACCGGTAGGCGGCGTGCTGATAGGCATGTATGCCGATAGAAAAGGACGCAAAGCGGCTTTGCAACTCATCATCTTGTTGATGACAATTTCGATTGCCATGATGGCGTTTGCGCCGACCTATGCGGCTATAGGAGTCGCAGCACCGCTCATTATTTTATTCGCGCGCTTGTTACAAGGTATGGCGACAGGCGGGGAATTCGCCAGTGCGACTTCGTTTTTAGTCGAGAGTGCACCAGCAGGTCGACGCGGATTTTTTGGTTCGCTACAAATGGTTGGACAAAGTCTGGCAGCGTTAGCTGGTGCTACGGCTGGCATGTTGATTACTCAGGGTTTGACGCCTGAGCAAGTTGATAGCTGGGGTTGGCGTATTCCCTTTTTGTTTGGCTTGTTAATAGGCCCGGTTGGTTTATATATACGACGCTATCTCGATGAGACAGAAGCATTTATAGAGTCTAGAAAATCGCCTGTAGAGCCGGTGAGCTTAGCGGGTCTGTGGCGCGATCATAGGCGCAGTCTGATGGCGTGTTTTGGATTGGTGGTAGCCGGCACCATCATGTATTACGTGGTGCTGATTTACATGCCCACCTATGCAAAAACCCAATTACAAATACCGTTGGGTGATGCCTTTACTGCACAAGTGGCTGGGCTACTTTGCCTCACTGTAGCGATTCCTTTTTTTGGTGTGCTAAGTGATCGCATCGGTCGTAAACCTATTTTGCTGGTTGCGATGCTGTGTTTTTTTGTGTTGCCGTATCCGCTATTCGCGTGGTTGCAGGCAGAACCTACCGCGCTACGTTTAGCGATAATGCAAATGATATTGTGTACTACCGTGGCGATTGCTTTTGGCCCAATATCAACGGCATTGGCTGAGCAGTTTCCAGTGCATATGCGTTCAACTGGTCTTGCGTTAGCCTACAATTTTGCGGTGATGTTGTTTGGCGGATTTGCGCAATTAATCGTCACCTGGTTAATACGCGTAACCGGCAATCCCTTAGCCCCTGCTTTTTATGTGATGTTCGGTGCCGTGGTGGGTGCCGCTGGCGTCATGTTGATGATCGATTATTACCAAGAGGATGACTTGCAATGACTACACACACCGCTCCGAGCGCACAAGATCAGTTTGATGATGAAACCTCACGTCGTATTGAGGCGGTATATCTCACACCCGATGTCCTCGCTCAGCGTGAAAAAGTACTCGCTATGCTTGCCCCGCGAGAGGGTGAAATCGCGTTAGACATTGGGTGCGGCCCCGGCTTGACCACACAAGCGCTAGCCTTGCAGGTTGGCGCTAGCGGTAAAGTAATCGGCGTTGATATTGCCGAGCCCATGTTGTCGCTGGCGCGTCATCGTTGTGAGAACCTGCCTCAGGTACGGTTTGAAAAATGCGATATTTTGCGCATGCCGTATGACACCGCAAGTATTGATATCGCCTTAGCCACGCAAGTGTATGAGTATGTGGAATCCATTGATGAATCACTCGTTGAATTAGCCCGCGTGGTACGTAAGGGTGGTCGCGTGTTGGTAGTTGATACCGACTGGGAATCGTGCGTATGGGCGAGTTCAGATGATGCACGTATGCGCCGCGTGCTAGAGACATGGAATACCCACATACCGCATCCGCAGCTGCCGCGTACCCTCAAACAGCGTTTGGAGCGTGCCGGATTTGACGAGGTAGAGGTCGACATCGTGCCGATACTCAATCTGAGATACGACCCTAATACTTACAGCGTTGGGATGATGAAGGTGATCGGCGCTTTTGCGGCAGGTCGTAATGGACTAAGCCAGGCCGATATTGATGATTGGTATGCCGACGCAGAGGCTGCAGCAAAAAATGACAGTTATTTTTTCAGTCTGAATCGCTACGTCTATCGGGCTAAGAGGCGGTAAAGTAATAATCCAACCACCCATTAGCCCGCAACTACATTAGCTTTCGTTGGCTGCTGCTGGGGGTTCTTCCTTGGTTGACTTTTGACCTAGCCACCAGCCTGCAGCCACGACCAGTAACGCTCCCAAACTTCCCGTCAGACTCAGGCGTAGACCTAATTCTGGGAAGTGCAAGGCAGTTGTCGGCAGCAGTTGTGCAACCTTGTCAGCGATCGCCAAGTCACTCGAGATCATCGATCCACCCAGATAACCTAGCAGGGCAGCGCCTGCAGTTACCAGACCTGGAACTCTATCCATAATTTTCAGGATGACTGAACTTCCCCAAATAACTACCGGTATGCTGACCATGATACCGAAAGTAACCAGCAGAATTTTGTGATCGGCATGCGCTTGATCAGCGGCACTGGCCACAGCAATTACATTGTCGATACTCATAGCGAGGTCAGCAACAATAATGGTTTTGATGGCAGTTGAAAGACGATCACCGCCGTCGATATCGCCAGCATCATCGCCATCATCACTGAGTAATTTGGCTCCAATCCACAGCAGAAGAAAGCCACCAATCAACTTGAGGTAGGGCAGCGTCAGCAAGCTGACCGCAAAGGTGATCAGCAAAATACGAATACAGATCGCGCCCATGGTTCCATAGAGAATACCTTTGGAGCGCATTTCTACCGGCAGGTTTTTACAGGCTAAGGCAATCACGATGGCATTGTCGCCGCCGAGTAAAATGTCGATCAAAATAATTTGACCAACCACTACCCAGCTGAGTTCCTGAAGAAATTCCATAGTCTATTTTCCTGTGATGTGCGGTTACGCTAACTGACTCGATTGCATTTTTGCTTGCTGTGCTTTTTCTTCTCTGACTTGGCGCTCAATGGTTTGCACCTTTTCGTCGCTCATGCCAAATTGTTTTTTCAAGCGCTCCAGATTTTCACGCTCTGCCTCAGTTACGACACCGTCAGCCAGCGCTTCACGTATGGTGCTTTCGAACATCACTTCGCGTCGTTCGACCTGAGTGGTGTAAGCAGTAGCAACGACACCGGTCAAAATAGCGGCAAGTGCGATTCCCAGAACCTGAGTCAACACCACTAAAACAATACCGACCACGGATACTGGATCGACGTTACCCCAACCCGAGATAATGGTCAGTAAATACCATTTCATCGTTGCCGGAATCGACGGGAAAATATCCGGCTGCAGATGGCCTTCAGCGATGTAGATCAGTGAAGAGCATAGCAGGCATGAAATTAGCAACAGGAACATCGCTGAGGTAAACGATTCACGCTCGGTTCGAACAGCCTCTGCCAAATCAGAAAGCGCGCTGTTATAGCGCGACAGCTTGAAAATTCGCATCAGTCGGAACAGACGCAAGAAACGCAAATCAATACCTGGCATCAGTAACTGCAAATAGAATGGAACAGTACCGAAAAAATCGATGAATCCGTAAAAACTAAAAATATATTCTTTGCGACCGCGCCAGCTACCACCCTCTGATTCAGCATATTTAATTCCGAAGGACCACACACGTAATACGTACTCCAGGGTGAAGATCATGACGCTCGTCACGTCGAAAATATGAAAATAGTATTCGTATTGTTCATGCAGCTCGTGCACAGACTCTAAAATAATTGCCAGTACATTCAGAACAACAACGGCAGAAATAAAGATTTCGCAAAAGCGTGTGGCCGGATTGTGAACCGAGCCATCCAGCATTTCGTAAATGCGGGTTTGTAATGATTTCATTGATGATGGGGCGCCGAATGCTTCAGCGTTGGTGTTATTTTTTGTCGTAGTAAAAGGGGCGCAGCATTAACCACATAGGCTTAGTAATTAATGAATTAGTACTAAATTGGCGCAAAAACAGCCTTCGTATTATAACCCTGCTAACCCCAAAATTTCTACAAAACACTGGGTTGAATAACAGTGGCGGACTGGTTTTCGCTAAAGATAATTAGTCCAGTTTTGCTTAGTTAGTATTTTGTTACGCATTAATTCAGTTTCACTAATTGCCAATCTTGTTTTTAGCCGGCTACACTCTTGGGTTAAGAAGATGGGTGATTGACCATCAATGCACTAATGGCAGTGATTTCTATGCGGCTGGCCGCTGATCACATCCTCTTTCGGTCCAGCCATCGTCGGCAGGTTGATATAAAAACTACACACTGGGCAGCCCCCGCGAAATTTCATGAGTGAACACGCTACTACCACTTCAGCAGTAAAGCCCTTCCGACAATCTCTGTATGAGTTGCTGCTTGATGAGCGAAATAAGTCCGGCAAAAAATCTTTTATCAATCGTTTCACGCTG
>JBEGSP010000301.1:0-6943 GCA_041179845.1 Pseudomonadota bacterium | reverse complement strand
GTGAAGACGCGCGTATGTTGTTTGCCGCCATGCTGAATGGCGAAGTCTCTGATCTTGAATTGGGTGGCTTCTTGATAGGCATGCGCATCAAGGGTGAATCAGTTGCTGAGATTGCCGGTTTTTTAGACGCCGTGGAATCGTCATTTGAAGCTTTGCCAATGCCCGAGGCTGAATTCGCACCCGTGGTTATTCCAAGTTATAACGGTTCGCGACAATTTCCCAATTTGACACCTTTATTAGCTTTGTTGTTGGCGCGTGAGGGTGTTCCCGTTTTAATCCATGGTCTGTTGAACGATCCCGGCAGAGTCACTAGTGCAGAAATACTGCAGCTGCTCGGAGTACAACCCGTAACCCAACAAGATGATCGACATGATCTTGTGCTGCATAGTTTCGAAAAACGTAAGCCGGTTTTTTTCCCTATTCAGTGGCTTGCTCCTCGCGTGCATCGTTTATTGGAAGTGCGGCGCGTTTTGGGCTTGCGTAATTCAACCCATACGCTAGTGAAGATCATGCAGCCGTTTACGCAACCGGCATTGCGTTTAGTTTCATATACACATCCTGAGTATCTGACGATGCTGAGTGAGTATTTTTCTACACAAGCTCCGGCGCAGCGTGGTGACGCATTTCTTATGCGTGGCACTGAAGGTGAAACGGTAGCCAATGCAAAACGCGCACAATCGGTTACTTGGTTTCATAACAATCAGTCGACAGTGCTGGTAGAAAAACAGTCGCCGGTTGATGAGATGCCACCATTGCCAGCGGCCAGCGATGCTAAAACTACGGCAGATTGGATAGGTGAGGTATTAGCACAGCATCAGCCGGTGCCCGAGCCGATTGCTGAGCAGGTTAGGCAATGTCTCAACGTAGCTCGCCAATTAAGGCAGCACAATCATGAGTGATCATTTCGATGTCGCCATTATTGGCGCTGGTGCGGCGGGCATGATGTGCGCTTCTGTGGCCGGACAACGTGGTAAGCGTGTTGTGCTGATAGATCACGCAGAAAAATTGGCAGAAAAAATTCGTATCTCAGGAGGTGGGCGCTGTAATTTTACGAATATCGATACCAGCCCGCAGAATTTTCTTTCGCAGAATCCGCATTTTTGTAAAAGTGCGCTGTCGCGTTATACGCCGCTCGATTTTCTATCCTTGGTCAAGCGCCATAACATTCCTTTTCATGAAAAGCATAAAGGACAATTGTTTTGCGATCGTTCGGCGGAAGATATTATTGCGATGCTTAAAGCGGAATGTGATGCGGGTAATGTCCAGTGGCGCATGCCGGCCTCAGTCAAAGGCATAGAAAAACTAGCGGATGGTTTTTCAGTCAAAACCGGTGAAGGTCTTATTACTGCTTCTTCATTGGTGATTGCTACTGGTGGTTTGTCCATACCTAAAATCGGTGCCACTGATTTTGCTTTTCGGATCGCAAAACAATTTAATCTTCCTGTGGTTGAGACCCGTCCGGGTTTGGTACCGCTGACGTTTGAGGAATCGAGCTGGCAGTCGTTTGTACCCATGGCGGGTATTTCGCTGGAAGTGGATATCGCTAGTGGCGAGAAAAAATCACGCGGGCAGTTTCGCGAAGATTTGTTATTCACTCACCGCGGTTTGTCTGGGCCAGCGGTACTGCAGATTTCCAGCTATTGGCGTGATGGAGCAGCCCTAACCCTGAATCTGTTGCCTGCACTCGATGTGGTCCAAACCTTGATCGACGAAAAGCAGGCCATTCGTAAAAATTTAGGTAACTGGTTATCCCAGTTTCTGCCAACTCGCTTGGCTGAGGGGTGGTTGTTGTCTCAGGGGTTTAGTACGGACGCGCGTTTGCCCGAGTTGCCGGATAAGCAATTACGTCGACTGGGGGAATCGCTCAACCGCTGGAGCTTGGTGCCGAACGGCTCTGAAGGGTATCGCAAGGCTGAGGTAACCATAGGAGGGGTCGATACCCGGGCTTTATCGCAGCAATCTATGATGGCTAATCAGGTTCCAGGCCTCTATTTCATTGGTGAGGCCGTCGATGTGACCGGCTGGTTGGGCGGCTATAACTTTCAGTGGGCTTGGGCTTCTGGGGTTGCGGCGGGATTATCTTTTTAGTATGCAATCCGATAAATTAAAAGGATTTCATCGTTTGGCTTCCTCTAAGGAAGATCGGCTGTTATAATCGCTGGCTCTGCTTAATCCAGTGTATTTTTATCAATTCATGACCACTGTTCGCCTAAAAGAAAACGAGCCCTTTGAAGTCGCCTTACGTCGCTTCAAGCGCAGCATTGAAAAAACCGGTCTTTTGACCGAATTGCGCGCTAGAGAATTCTACGAAAAGCCTACTTCTGAGCGCAAACGCAAGCATGCTGCCGCCGTGAAGCGCCATTACAAGCGTATTCGCAGCCAGCAGCTGCCAAAGAAACTGTTCTGATCGTGTGCCTCGCCCCAGGGTGAGGCAAGCACATCGTAAACCCGCTCCGGAGTACCCGCAGCGGGTTTTGGCGTTTTTATGTGGCCTCGTATTTGCGTGGTCAGTCAAGGAGATACTATGAGCTTGAAAGAAAAGATTACCGACGACATGAAAGCCGCTATGCGCGCCAAAGAAAGTGCGCGTCTGGGAACGATTCGCTTGCTGACGTCGGCCATCAAACAAAAAGAAGTCGATGAACGCATAGAGCTGACAGACGAGCAGATTTTGGCGGTCATTGAAAAAATGATTAAGCAGCGAAAAGATTCCATCACCCAGTTTGAAGCGGGCGGTCGTCAAGATTTGGCCGATATAGAAAAATCCGAATTGGTGATTTTGTCCGCCTATATGCCAGCCGCTTTGTCGGACGCTGAAGTGCAAGCTGAAGTGAGTGCCGCAGTCGCAGCCGTGGGTGCCGCTGGCCCACAAGACATGGGCAAGGTGATGGGTGTGCTTAAACCTAAGCTCGCTGGTCGCGCTGACATGACAGCGGTATCTGCTATGGTCAAAGCAGCGTTGACCAAGTAAATCGTTAACGTACATTCAAGCACTAGCGCCACGACGTCGGTCGCACAATGATCCCGCAAAGTTTTATTCAGGATCTATTGAATCGCGTTGATATCGTCGACGTGGTCGGTCGCTATGTGCAGCTAAAAAAAGGCGGCGCCAATTTCGGCGGACTCTGCCCTTTTCATAACGAAAAATCACCTAGCTTTACTGTCAGCCCCACGAAGCAGTTTTATCACTGCTTTGGTTGTGGTGCGCATGGCACGGCGATTGGTTTTTTGATGGAGTATTCAGGCGTAGGTTTTGTCGAAGCTGTGAAAGATCTTGCTCAGGGTGTAGGTATGGCGGTGCCCGAGCAAGAAGATAAGTTGCCTCCAGCGCAGCGTGCACAGCTACAAGCAAAAACGCTGGCTCTCTCTGATGCGATGACCTTGTCGTGTAATTTCTATCGACAACAATTACGGAGTGCGCGTGAAGCGATTGATTACCTCAAAGGTCGCGGGCTAAGTGGCGAGATCGCCGCTAAATTTTGGATAGGCTATTCCCCCGAAGGCTGGGACAGTTTGCGTCAGGTATTTACTGATTACGACGACCCGGTGTTAGTTGAATCGGGATTAGTGATTGATCGCAGCGAAGAAGAGGGTGGTCAGCGTAAGCGCTACGATCGTTTTCGTGATCGAATCATGTTCCCAATTCGTAATACCAAAGGCCAGGTGATTGGTTTTGGTGGGCGAGTCATGGGTGCCGGCGAGCCAAAATATTTGAATTCACCGGAGACTCCGCTGTTTCAAAAAGGTAGCGAGCTGTATGGTTTGTTTGAAGCTCGACAGGCTATTCGTGACAAGGGTTATGTACTCGTCACGGAAGGGTATATGGATGTGGTCGCGCTCGCCCAATTTGGTTTTGAGCAAGCGGTCGCAACCTTGGGTACAGCATGCACACCGATTCATGTGCAGAAATTATTACGGCAAACCGATCAGGTTATTTTTAGTTTTGATGGCGATGCAGCTGGGCGCCGCGCTGCGCGTCGCGCATTGGAAGCGTGTCTTCCGCATGCGTCAGATAGCCGCACATTAAAATTTTTATTCCTACCCAAAGAACATGATCCCGATAGCTACATTCGAGAGCATGGCAATCAGGCATTTGAGAAATTAGTTTTAGAGTCTGTACCGTTGTCGCAATTTCTTGTTAACGAAGTTATAGAAGGTAAAGATTTATCGACGGCCGAAGGTCGCGCGCGCGCGCAGTTTGATGCCAAGCCCTTATTGCAAGCGATGCCTGCTTCAGCATTGCGTTTGCAATTACTACGACAGCTGGCGCAAATTACAGAAAGTAGTGTGCAAGAAATTGAATCGTTGTTTGAGTTAGATACGCGTGTGAGTTCCAAGCGCGCGCCTGCACCGGCTGTTCGTCGTAAGCCTCCAGTTGAATTAGAGCGGCAAGTGTTGCGGTTGCTGCTGAGTCATCCTTCGCTGGCAAGTACGTTGGGCGATCGTGAGTTAGAGATGATCAGTCATGCAGCGCCAGATTCAGGTGCCATGCTGAAAATGGTGGTGGAGGCGGCGCGATCGATTTCTGCTAACGCGAATTTTGCAGCCTTGTCAGAGGCGTTGCGCGAGCAGGGTGCAGATCTTGATGGAATGATGGGTGAAATTGCTGCTGAGCCTATCTCTGATCCCGAACTGGCTAAGCGTGAACTTGCTGGGGCGGTACGTCAGACCACGATTCGATTATTAAAATCTGAGCAAGATCATTTGGCAGCGGGCGGTTTGGCGAGTGAAGAGCAGCGCGCTCGTTATCGTGAAATATCTCAAGAGCTTGAGAAATTGAGGGCTGCTGCCGACAAAGATAATGCGATCGATTGAATAAACTTCCCCCTGTGGCAAGTGATCGCGAGAGAAATAGATTGACAAACATTAGCATTTCAACATTTTCAGCAGGGTCAACCGTGTGGTTGAATCAAGTCTTGTCAGAAAGAGAATAGGCTTGCTTGTGATATACTTAAAAGCTTTTGAATCGACGGCTTAGGACGTCTCCGAAAGTGTCGCTGGTGCTGTATGGGTTATTTCCATCGACATTTTCTGAGGCGCATCTTGAAGCCCGAAACGTTTTATTGATCCTGCTGGACAGACGGCCCCGACCCCGCAGATTAGCCCGGCAAATGACCGGCCTGCAGCAAAGCTGACGAGTCAGCTCGGCCCGTGCTCCAGTTCCTTTTGCAGCATCGGCAATTCCATTTGGTGGATGAACCCATGGCGACGAACAAAAAACCCGTTAAAACTAGTGCGACCAAATCCAAGGCCGCTAAACCCGCATCGTCACGAGCCTCGGCAAAAAGTGCCAAGACTCCGGCGAAGACTGCTGTGAAAAAAGCAGCTAAGGCCCCGGCAAAAAAAGTAGTCACTAAGACTGCAGCCAAGCCGGCCGTCAAATCCAAACAGGCTGTCGTTAAAAAAACAGCGAACAAACCGACCAGTAAAGTTGTCTCAAAAGCCGGCAAGTCCATTGTCAAGCCGGCGCCAAAGAAGCCTTTGAAGGCCACTGTCGCCGCCAGCAAAACCGCGGTGAAGTCAGCTGGTAAGGCTACTGCCAAACCGGCCGTCACGCCGAAAGTACCAGCTAAGAAAGTGTCCGTGACATCCAAGAAACCAGATGTAAAAGTAGTCGCAAAAAAGCCGGCAGAAGTCGTCAAGCCAGCTGCTGCCGCCAAAACGGCGACCCCGTCCGATCAAAAAATTATGTCGGTCAAACAAACGACCGACGCCGCTGCACTAGCCGAGATAGATACGTCGGGCTACATCCTGCCTGGCATCAAGGTACCTGGCCGTCGTGGTCGTAAGCCGCGTGATTTTCAGCCAGAGAACGAAGAAGTCGCAGCACTCAACGCCGTCGAGCGTGCAGAACTCAAGGCAGCAGACAAAGCGCGCGCCAAAGATCGCAAGGCTAAAGAAAAACAATTTCTTAAAGATGCCTTTGCAGCTGATTCCGAGGCCACTGAAGAAGAGCTTGAGCGCCGTCGTCAAAAACTTAAAACACTGATCAAGCTGGGTAAAGATCGCGGCTTTTTGACGCACTCAGAAATTAACGATCACCTCCCAGAAAACATTGTTGATCCGGAAGCCATCGAAGGCATTATCGGTACCTTCAATGACATGGGCATTGCAGTCTACGAGCAGGCGCCGGATGCAGAGGCCCTGTTGCTATCAGATAACGTAGCTACCGTTGCCAACGATGATGACGCCGATGCCGCTGCAGAAGCTGCCCTGCAAACGGTTGACTCTGATTTTGGCCGTACGACCGATCCGGTTCGTATGTATATGCGTGAGATGGGCACCGTCGAGTTGTTAACGCGCGAAGGCGAGATTGAAATCGCGAAGCGTATCGAAGGCGGTCTCAAAGATATGATTCAGGCGATCTCAGCATGCCCGATGACGATTTCTGAAATCCTCGCTATGGCAGATCGCATCTCCAAAGACGAAGCCAAGATCGACGAAGTAGTTGATGGCCTAGTGGATCCGAATGCCGTTGATGAGCCCATACCAACACCCGTCATCAAGTCAGCTGTGGCCGATGAAGAAGACGAGGATGAAGAGGACGAAGAAGGCGAAGAGGGCGAAGAAGAAGATAACTCTAATGGTGGCGCAGCTGGTTTTTCAGCGGAACAGTTAGAGCAACTCAAACGCGATTCGCTGGAGAAGTTCGCTGTTATCTCTACCAACTTCGACAAGATGCGCAAGTCGTATGAGAAAGATGGCTATAACTCCAAGCCCTATGTGAAAGCGCAAGAAGCGATTTCGAATGAGCTAATGGGAATTCGCTTTACTGCCAAAGTCGTTGAGAAGCTGTGCGACACCTTACGTGGACAGGTTGATGAAGTTCGTCAAATCGAACGTCAAATTCTGGATGTCGCCGTCAACAAATGTGGCATGCCACGTCCTCACTTCATCAAGAGTTTCCCAGGTAATGAAACTAATTTGAAATGGGTTGATGGCG
>JBEGSP010000300.1:0-5942 GCA_041179845.1 Pseudomonadota bacterium | reverse complement strand
TGAGTCAACGCGGTCTGCGACAAAATAGCCATGCCGTTCGAATTGAAATTTCTCATCTGGCGCTGCTTTATCAGCACCTGCTTCCAAAAAAGCAGTAATGACTGATTTTGAATGTGGATTTAGCGCTTGTTTGAAATCCTTACCACCTGCATCCGGATGTGCATCGGTGAATAAACGATCATACATTCGCACTTCAGCCGATACCGCATGTGCGGCTGACACCCAGTGAATATTCCCTTTGACTTTGTAATTTGCGGAGCCTTCCGTGCCGCTCTTACTGTCAGGGTAATAATTGCAATGAACTGCGATGACCTTACCAGTATCGTCTTTATCGCAACCAGTGCACTCAACGACAAAGCCATAACGCAAACGCACTTTACTACCCGGAAAAAGGCGGAAGTAGCCTTTCTCTGGTACTTCCATAAAATCGTCTTGTTCTATCCACAGCTCGCGACTAATAGGAAACGCGCGATGACCTCGTTCAGGATGATGCGGATGAATCGGAGCAGAGCATGCTTCCGTTTGACCTTCAGGATAATTGTCGATAATCAGTTTTAGCGGATTCAGTACGGCGACTGTGCGTGCAGCTTTCGCATCTAGATCATCACGCAACGCACCTTCAAGAATGCTCATGTCTATCCAACTATCGGCCTTGGCAACGCCAATGCGCTCAGCAAAAAGCTGAATCGATTCGGGTGTGTAACCGCGACGGCGTATACCTACGATGGTTGGCATACGCGGATCATCCCAACCATCAACAATTTTTTCTTCGACCAGTTGCAGCAGTTTGCGCTTACTGGTGATGGCGTAGGTTAGATTCAGTCGTGCAAATTCATATTGATGCGGAAGGGGCTTTTTAAAGAAACCGCCTTCAGCTAAGCGTTCAAGTATCCAATCATAAAATGGACGGTGGTCTTGAAACTCTAGCGTGCAAATTGAGTGAGTAATATTTTCTATCGCATCCGATATTGGGTGCGCATAGTCATACATAGGATAGATGCACCACGTGTCACCCGTGCGATGGTGATGCGCGTGTCGAATTCGGTAAATGGCTGGATCGCGCATATTCATGTTGGGCGAAGCCATATCAATTTTCGCGCGCAAGATATGTTCACCATCCTTGAACTCGCCGGCTTTCATGCGACGCAGTAAATCGAGCGACTCAGCAGCTGGGCGATCGCGAAAGCGCGAATTTTTTCCTGGCTCACTAAAATTGCCGCGATTCGCCGCCATCTCTTCTGCACTTTGACTATCCACGTAGGCGTGATTAGCCGTCACTAACCATTCAGCCATGGCGTATAGCTGATCAAAATAGTCGCTGGCAAAGTATTGGTGATGGTCGCCAGCATGTTGCCAGCTAAAACCTAACCATTCCACCGTGTCGATGATGGTGTCGACGTATTCCTGATCTTCCTTGGCTGGATTGGTATCGTCAAACCGCAGATGACAACGACCTTGATAATCACGCGCTAATCCAAAATTCAGGCAAATAGATTTTGCGTGGCCAATATGAAGATAACCATTCGGCTCGGGCGGAAAACGGGTAATAACATTCGGCAAAGGCTTGCCTTGTGCATCGGTCCGATTGGCGTATTTATCACTTGCAGTATCGGCATCGATAATGCCGCGCAAAAAATTGGACGGCGCATTAAGTGCGCCGTTGTTGCTGTCATTGCCCATGGATGTGGAAGCCGGATAGAAGAAATCAAGCTGCGATTTTACCGTAGCCTACAATCGGCGCATGAGTAAGCTCAGGAGCGAGCATGATGTGGACCTATCCAAGAGTACTGGCGCACCGCGGAGGTGGCGTTCTCGCGCCTGAAAATACCATGGCCGCCTTACGTAAAGGCTATGAAATGGGTTTTCGTGGCGTGGAGTTTGATGTTATGGCCACTCGAGATGATGGCCTGATCCTGATGCACGATGACTATTTGGGTAGAACAGTGGCTGGAGTAGGGAGTATCAACGACCTTACTGTGAGCAACTTTGTGGCGATGGATGCAGGTTCGTGGTTTTCAGCGGACTATGCGGGCGAACGCGTCCCCTTATTCGCTGAAGCTGCCAGCTATTGCGTTAGCTCAGGTATTTTTATGAACGTTGAAATCAAACCCGTGCCGGGTCAAGAAACACGAACAGCTGAGCTAGTTGCTCAGTTTTGCTCGGTGCTGCCAACTAACAGTGTGTTGTTATCCTCTTTCTCACTAGATGCGCTGATGGTTGTCAAACAAATGGCCCCATCTATACCGCGTGCGTGGTTGGTTGATGCTGTGCCACATGAATGGCAGCAAACCTTGGCGATGCTGGACTCCGATACGATTCATGCCAACGCAAAGAACCTAGCCCCCTCAACGATTACCGCGCTGAAGTCTGAAGGCATCAAGCTACTCTGCTACACAGTGAACGATCCAGTTCAAGCGCGAGTCTTGTTTGATGCGGGAGTAGATGCCCTTTGCACCGATCGATTAGACCTGATAGCCCCGGATTTTTTCGATCACCGATACATTCACTGAGATTCATTTCGCATCGGATTGAAATTCATTAATGTTTCGGCAATGTAGTCAGTGACGGGCCGCTGCTGGCTGAGTCTGCAGAGTGCAGCTTCACGTATAATCGTTGCCTTTCCTAGAGTCCTGCAATCCTTCTATTCGCAGGCTAAAAATTGCGCCACCACGTCCCCATGAACACGTCCGACATTCGCGAAAAATTTCTCTCCTTCTACGCCTCTAAAGCACACAGCGTCGTTAGGTCATCCAGTCTCGTGCCAGGCAATGATCCGACGTTATTGTTCACCAATTCAGGCATGGTGCAGTTCAAGGATGTTTTTCTTGGAACCGACAAACGCGATTACGTGCGAGCCGCATCAGTCCAGCGCTGTTTGCGCGCGGGCGGCAAACATAACGATCTTGAGAATGTTGGATACACCGCGCGCCATCATACATTTTTTGAAATGCTGGGTAATTGGTCGTTTGGTGATTATTTCAAACGCGATTCACTGATTTGGTCATTTGAACTATTAACCAAAATTTATGGTTTGCCCGCTGAAAAACTCTGGGCTACGGTGTATCACACCGACGATGAAGCGTATGACATTTGGGTGAAAGACATTGGCCTGCCACCTGAGCGCGTCATTCGCATCGGTGACAATAAGGGTGCGCCGTATGCATCCGATAATTTTTGGCAGATGGCTGATACCGGACCGTGCGGTCCGTGTTCAGAAATTTTCTATGATCACGGCCCAGATATTTGGGGTGGGCCACCCGGCAGCCCGGAAGAAGATGGCGATCGCTACATTGAAATTTGGAACAACGTGTTCATGCAGTTTGATCGTCAAATTGATCCTGCGACGGGTGAAGCGACACTGACGCCATTACCTGCACCTTGCGTCGATACCGGTATGGGTTTGGAGCGCTTAGCAGCGATACTGCAGCACGTACATAGTAACTATGAGATCGATCAGTTTCAGCGGCTGATCAAAGCGGCTGCGCGTGAAACGGGCGCTAAAGATTTAACCAACAACTCATTGCGCGTGATTGCCGATCACATTCGTGCTTGTGCTTTTTTGGTGGTGGATGGTGTAGTGCCTGGTAGCGAGGGTCGTGCGTATGTGTTGCGCAGAATTATTCGACGTGCTCTGCGGCATGGTAATAAGCTGGGTCAGAAAAAACCATTCTTTTATAAATTGATACCTGATTTGGTCAGCGAAATGGGAGTGGCTTATCCCGAGCTAGCCGAAGCGGCTGAGCGTGTAGCGAAAGTCCTCAAGCAAGAAGAAGAGCGTTTTGGTGAGACTTTAGAAAACGGTATGAAAATCCTCGAGGCTGCTTTGGCAAAAAATCCGGGACAGCTCGATGGAAAAACAGCATTCACTTTGTACGATACCTATGGTTTTCCATTAGATTTGACCGCCGATATTTGTCGCGAGCGTGATGTCGCGCTGGATGAATCCGGTTTTCATGAAGCCATGGAAAAGCAAAAATCTACTGCGCGCGCAGCAGGTAAATTTGAGATGGCCGCAGCGGTTGACTATTCCGGTCCGAAAACGCAGTTCACCGGATACGAAAACCTCACCGATACCGCCAAGATACTCGCTCTGTATGTTGATGGTGCGTCGGTAAAAGGGATCAGCGCGGGTCAAGAAGCGACGATCGTGTTGGATCGTTCACCGTTTTATGCGGAATCAGGCGGGCAAGCGGGTGATGTGGGTCTGATTGAATCGAGCGCTGCCTCTTTTGCCGTCAGTGACACACAAAAAGTACAGCCCGATGTATTTGGTCATCACGGTAAATTAGCGACTGGCAAGCTCGCAGTAGGTGATGCAATAAAAGCGATAGTTAATACTAACGTGCGTGCATCCACGATGCGTAACCACTCCGCGACTCACCTGATGCACAAGGCTTTACGTATGGTGCTCGGTGGCCACGTAATGCAAAAAGGCTCATTGGTTGATGCTGATAAAACGCGTTTTGATTTTAGTCATAACGCGCCGCTGAGCGCCGATGAAATTCGTCGCGTTGAAGCCTTAGTAAATCACGAAATTCTGCACAACGACGCCACCAATGCTGAGTTGATGGCCTATGACGATGCGATTAAAGCCGGTGCGATGGCTCTGTTTGGTGAGAAATACGGCGATCAAGTGCGCGTACTCGGCATTGGCAGCTCAACCGAATTATGTGGCGGTACGCATGTCACGCGTACTGGTGATATTGGTTTATTCAAAATTGTTTCCGAAGGCGGCGTTGCCGCTGGTATTCGACGTGTGGAAGCTGTGACCGGTGAGCATGCGTTAGCGTTAGTTCAATCACTGGCCGCGCGCGTGAATGAGGCTGCGACTGCACTCAAGGTACAACCCGAAGAAATCACGCAACGCATCGCGCAGGTTCAAGATCAAGTGAAGTCACTCGAAAAAGAACTAGCTGCGCTCAAAGCGAAGATGGCTTCGGGTCAGGGCGATGATTTGTTGGCACAGGCGGTGGACATTCATGGCATTAAAGTGCTTGCAGTGACATTAGAAAACGCCGATGCAAACACCTTGCGCGCCGTGATGGACAAGATGAAAGATAAATTAAAAACCGCTGCTATCGTGCTGGCATCAGTGAGTGATGGCAAAGTGAGTTTGATCGCGGGCGTAACTGCTGACTCAACCTCCAAAGTGAAAGCGGGTGACTTAGTTAATTTCGTCGCGCAACAAGTGGGCGGCAAAGGCGGTGGACGCCCTGATATGGCGCAAGCGGGTGGCACGGATCCTTCAGGATTACCGAAAGCGCTAGCTGGCGTTAGCCAATGGGTGAGTGAACGAGTCAGCACCTAGGTAACTAAGTAACTCCATTTAAAACTACAAAAATAAATTCATGGACTATCGTTATTGCCCTGTGTGTGCCAGCGAACTGGTAATGCGTCATGACAGTGAGTCAGGGGCCGATGGAGAAAAAGCACGATTAGCCTGTCCGGTTGGTCACTGGACACACTGGGATAACCCCATACCGGTGCTGGCGGCGTTAGTTGAAGTCGAAAATAGAATTTTGTTAGCTCGCAATGCGGCCTGGGGGCCGAAGAATTTTGCGTTGATTACTGGCTTTATGGAGCGCGGTGAAACACCTGAGCAAGGCATCGCGCGCGAGCTCCACGAAGAAACCAGTCTGCAAGCGAGCAAAATCGAGCTGATCGGTGTGTATGAATTTTTGCGTAAGAATGAGTTAATCATCGCGTACCACGTGCAGGCCGAGGGTGAGATTCGCCTTTCGCCAGAGCTGGTGGAGTATCGGTTGATTTCACCCGAAAAACTCAAGCCTTGGCGCGCCGGAACCGGCTATGCGATGGCAGAGTGGATGCGCGCTCGGGGACTAGAGCCTGAATTCATCGATTGGGGTCAAGAAGCGCCGTCGAACGACTGAAGGGAGCTTGTTTTCGTTTGTATCAAATGAATCAAGCGAGGCAAATGAATC
>JBEGSP010000299.1:0-3313 GCA_041179845.1 Pseudomonadota bacterium | reverse complement strand
TCACTGCAGGTAACACCGCATTGTGTACCGTCGGTAAAACAGGTAACGATCTGCATTACCGTGGTTACGATATTTTAGATGTGGCCGATGCCTGTGAATTTGAAGAAATTGCTCACTTGCTCGTACATGGCAAATTACCGACGGCTGCTGAGCTGAAGGCATACAAACAAAAGCTCAAGGCACTGCGTGGCTTACCAGCCAATGTCAAAGCGGTACTCGAGTGGCTGCCAGCATCGTCGCATCCTATGGATGTCATGCGTTCAGGTGTATCCGCATTAGGCTGTGTGCTGCCAGAAAAAGATGATCACAACACCCCGGGTGCGCGTGATATCGCTGATCGCTTAATGGCGTCATTGGGATCCATGCTGCTGTACTGGTATCACTACAGCCATAATGGTAAGCGCATCGAAGTTGAAACCGATGATGACTCTATCGGCGGTCATTTCCTGCATTTGCTGCACGGCGAAGAGCCTTCTGAGCTGTGGGTGAAAGCGATGCATACCTCGCTGATTCTCTACGCTGAGCATGAGTTCAATGCGTCCACCTTTGCGGGTCGTGTAATCGCCGGTACCGGCTCCGATATGTTCTCTGCCATCACAGGAGCGATCGGTGCATTGCGCGGTCCTAAGCATGGTGGCGCCAATGAAGTGGCCTTTGAAATTCAAAAACGCTATGACAATCCGGATGAGGCTGAGGCAGACATTCGTCGTCGCGTAGAAAACAAAGAAGTCATTATTGGTTTTGGTCATCCTGTATATACGATTTCTGATCCGCGCAACAAAGTTATCAAAGAAGTTGCGCGTAACTTGTCCAAGAATGCTGGCTCAACCAAAATGTTTGATATTGCTGAGCGTTTAGAAACCGTGATGTGGGACGTGAAAAAAATGTTCCCTAACTTAGATTGGTTCTCAGCGGTGTCGTATCACATGATGGGTGTGCCAACAGCCATGTTCACTCCGCTGTTTGTGATTTCTCGTACATCCGGTTGGGCAGCGCACATCATTGAGCAACGCATCGATAACAAAATTATTCGACCCAGTGCAAATTACGTTGGGCCAGAAGATTTGAAATTTGTGCCTATCGCTAAACGTAAATAATTAATCTATAACGACAGGGAATACGACGTAAAACGTATTCCCTGATTTTTTACTCTTTTTGACTTTGCCTCAACTCATGAATACTGCACACCGAAAGTCCCTGCCGGGCACCGCACTGGATTACTTTGATGTTCGCGCAGCGGTGGATGCCATTGCGCCAGGCGCTTTTGAAAAGCTACCGTATACCTCGCGTGTGTTGGCTGAAAATCTCGTACGTCGATGTGAGCCTGCAGCGCTCACCGCATCGCTAAAACAGCTGATCGAACGTAAGCGTGATTTAGATTTTCCCTGGTATCCGGCGCGTGTGGTGTGTCACGATATTTTGGGTCAAACCGCTTTAGTTGATTTGGCAGGCTTGCGTGATGCGATCGCTGATCAAGGTGGCGATCCGGCTAAAGTGAATCCGGTCGTACCAGTGCAATTGATTGTCGATCATTCGCTGGCAGTGGAGTGCGGTGGTTATGATCCTGAGGCATTTACTAAGAATCGTGCGATTGAAGATAGACGTAATGAAGATCGTTTTCATTTCATCGATTGGACAAAACACGCCTTCAAAAATGTGGACGTTATCCCACCGGGCAACGGCATCATGCATCAAATTAATCTCGAGCGCATGTCACCGGTGATTCAAGTGCAGGATGGTGTGGCTTATCCTGATACCTGTGTCGGTACCGATAGTCATACGCCGCATGTCGATGCGCTGGGTGTGATCGCCATTGGTGTCGGTGGTTTGGAAGCAGAGAACGTGATGTTGGGTCGTGCGTCGTGGATGCGCTTACCCGACATTATTGGCGTGGAGTTGTCGGGTAAACCGCAACCGGGTATTACAGCGACCGACATCGTGCTGGCATTAACCGAATTTTTGCGTAAATCAAAAGTCGTTGGTGCGTATCTGGAATTTTATGGCGCAGGCTCACGAGCGCTGACCTTAGGTGATCGAGCAACAATCTCCAACATGGCACCTGAATACGGTGCGACTGCAGCGATGTTTGCGATTGACGAGCAAACGATTAGCTATCTCAAGCTCACTGGCCGCACCGATGAACAAGTAAAGTTAGTTGAGACCTACGCCAAGCAAGCGGGGCTGTGGGCAGATACCTTACAAAAAGTGGAGTACGAACGCGTACTGACTTTTGATTTGTCTAGCGTAGTGCGCAATATGGCTGGCCCATCGAATCCTCATGCCCGTGTAGCGACCTCTGATTTGGCAGCAAAAGGAATTGCAGGTAAATGGGAAGACGTACCGGGGCAGATGCCCGATGGCGCAGTCATCATCGCAGCAATTACGAGCTGCACCAACACATCGAATCCACGTAACGTGATTGCGGCAGCACTGTTAGCACGCAATGCCAACAAACTGGGACTGGTGCGTAAGCCTTGGGTGAAATCATCGCTGGCACCGGGATCTAAAGCGGTGACTATGTATTTGGAAGAAGCCGGCTTGATGGGCGATTTAGAGAAGCTAGGCTTTGGTGTGGTGGCCTATGCCTGCACATCATGTAATGGCATGTCAGGTGCGTTGGATCCGTTGATTCAAAAAGAAATCATTGATCGTGATTTATATGCGACGGCTGTGTTATCGGGTAACCGTAATTTTGATGGCCGTATTCATCCGTATGCCAAGCAGGCATTTTTAGCATCGCCACCGCTGGTCGTGGCGTATGCCATTGCCGGCACGATTCGTTTTGATATTGAAAAAGATGTGTTAACGGTGGTGAATGGCAAAGAAATTCGTCTCAAAGATATTTGGCCAACCGATGAAGAGATTGATGCCATCGTTAAATCCAGCGTAAAGCCAGAACAGTTTCGCAAAGTGTATGAACCGATGTTTGCGATTCAGGCAGATAGCGGCACCAAAGTTAGCCCCTTGTATGAATGGCGTGGTCAATCAACTTACATTCGTCGCCCGCCGTATTGGGAAGGTGCATTAGCAGGTGAGCGCGGCTTGAAAGGTATGCGCGCATTGGCAGTTTTGGGTGACAACATCACTACCGATCATTTGTCACCATCGAACGCCATTTTGCTTGACAGCGCAGCAGGTGAGTATCTCGCCAAAATGGGCTTACCTGAAGAAGACTTCAATTCCTATGCAACGCATCGCGGCGATCACTTAACAGCGCAGCGTGCCACCTTTGCGAATCCGACGCTGATTAATGAAATGGCTGTCGTCGATGGAAAAATCCAAAAAGGATCGTTAGCGCGTATTGAGCCAGAAG
>JBEGSP010000298.1:0-2606 GCA_041179845.1 Pseudomonadota bacterium | reverse complement strand
ATAACTTACGAGTAGGGTTAATTCCCGTTCAAGTCTAGGTTATAAATTCCTGAATTGTTCCTGACAACAGGATAGTTCACACTTATTCCTGTGTCTGCTGCTTAGCAACACGTGGTCTTTATGCACGATCAAACAGGAATATTCATGTCGCAGCCCATTCATCAGGATATTCGCGATGCCATTCGCGATTTGTGTTCACAGTTTCCCGCAGAGTATTTTCGTCAAGTTGACGATGAACGCGTCTATCCTGAAGCTTTTGTAGAAGCTTTGACGAAGGCAGGTTGGTTAGCTGCCTTGATTCCAGTGGAATACGGCGGCTCAGGTTTAGGCATGGTTGAAGCTTCCGTGATCATGGAAGAAATCAATCGTTGCGGTGGTAATTCAGGCGCATGTCATGGCCAGATGTACAACATGGGTACGTTGTTACGCCATGGCTCCAAAGTACAAAAAGATTTTTATCTACCAAAAATCGCTAGTGGTGAATTACGCCTGCAATCGATGGGCGTGACTGAACCGACGACAGGTACCGACACCACAAAAATTAAAACGACGGCTGTTAAAAAAGGCGACCGCTATGTGGTGAATGGTCAAAAAGTGTGGATTAGTCGAATTCAACACTCTGACCTGATGATTTTGCTAGCGCGTACAACACCATTGGCGGAAGTGACCAAAAAATCAGAGGGTATGTCGATTTTCATTGTCGATTTACGCACAGCGATCGGCAACGGCATGACCGTTCGTCCGATTCGCAATATGGTGAATCATGAAACCAATGAACTGTTTTTTGAGAATTTAGAAATCCCGGTTGAAAATTTAATCGGTGAAGAAGGCAAGGGCTTTAAATATATTCTTGATGGCTTAAATGCAGAGCGCGCTTTAATCGCGGCTGAATGCATAGGCGATGGTTACTGGTTTATCGACAAAGTAACGAAATATGTTAACGAGCGCATCGTGTTCGGACGCCCCATCGGTCAAAATCAAGGTGTGCAATTTCCAATCGCAAAAGCGTTTGTAAATATCGAAGCAGCGAGCCTGATGCGATACAAAGCCTGCGAATTATTCGATGCAGGTCAGCCTTGTGGCGCTGAAGCGAATATGGCCAAAATGTTAGCTGCCGACGCCTCATGGGAAGCCGCTAACGCCTGCTTGCAATATCACGGTGGCTTCGGCTTTGCTTCTGAATACGATGTAGAGCGAAAATTCCGCGAAACTCGCTTGTATCAAGTAGCGCCCATTTCTACCAACTTGATTCTCTCTTACGTGGCCGAACATATTCTCGGTATGCCGCGCTCGTTTTAGGAGCCAAAACATGACAACAACCGTCACCCCCAGTTCTCAACTCGCTCACTTCGCAGCTGAACTTGAATTCGGCGATATTCCCGCGCCGGTGATGCGCCGTGCTGAGGATTTATTCTTAGACTGGTTTGGTTCTGCTTTGGCAGGTAAAGTCGGGCGTCCTGTGCAAGCCATTGAAGCGATTGCGCGCGAAATGGGTCCCATGGAAGGGAGGTCTGAAGTATTGATTTCTCGTCGCAAGACCTCGCCTCTATTTGCAGCAATGGTAAATGGCGCATCATCGCATTACATTGAGCAAGACGATGTTCACAACGGTTCGGTATTTCATCCCGCTGCCGTTATTTTTCCAGCGGTCCTCGCAGTCGCGCAGGATCGCGGTTGCAGCGGTAAAGATTTAATGACAGCGTCAGTCGCAGGCTATGAAGCGGGTATTCGCATTGGCGAATTTCTAGGTCGCTCTCATTACAAAATTTTTCACACCACAGGTACCGTCGGCACAGTGGCTGCAGCGGTTGCGGTGGGACGCTTGATTAATCTCAGCCCAGAAAAAATGCTGCACGCCATAGGATCGGCCGGTACTCAGGCTGCCGGTTTGTGGGAATTTTTAAAAGACGCGGCAAATTCTAAACAATTACATACCGCTAAGGCTGCATCGGATGGTTTGCTTGCAGCTCTTTTGGCTGAAAAAGGTTTTAGCGGCGCTAAGCAAATCCTTGAGGGTGCAAAAGGTATGGCCGCTGGTATGTCACATGATGCTAATCCGGCGTGCCTAACTGATCGTCTTGGTGAGCGCTGGGCTACTATTGAAACCTCTTTCAAATTTCACGCTTCATGCCGTCATACGCATCCTGCCGGCGATGCCTTGCAACAGGTAATGAAAGCGCATAGTTTAAAAGCCGATCAAATTGCACAAGTCATCACCCATGTGCATCAAGGTGCCATCGATGTGTTAGGTCCAGTCGTCAACCCAACGACTACGCATCAGGCCAAGTTTTCTATGGGGACTGTATTAGGTTTATTAGCAGTACATGGAAAAGCGGGTGTGCGCGAGTTTGATCAAAGCTTTCGTGATAAAGAAGTCGGTGAATTTTGTAATCGTGTCAGCATGGTGCTGGATCAAGAAGTTGACGCTGCGTATCCCGTTCGCTGGATAGGCAAAGTGACTGTCAAGACGACTGACGGTCGTGAATTGCATGGTCGGGTTGATGAACCTAAGGGGGATCCGGGTAATACGTTGAGCCGTCCCGAACTAGAAGCCAAGGCAATCGAATTGGCAGAGTTTGCGGGTGCAGCGACGGCTGCAGAAATGA
>JBEGSP010000297.1:0-7644 GCA_041179845.1 Pseudomonadota bacterium | reverse complement strand
GACACTTCTTGCCACGGGTCAGTAATTTTTTTACGAATCATAGGGTTCAGCATACGATCTTTATGCGTCGCATAACCCCATGCAAATCGACCTTTGACGCAAGAATGGCCATGATTCGCTTTACCGTCTTTCCACGGCACCATGCGCACCACTTCATTGCCCTTCATTTCGGCCTTGAAGGAACACCCCACACCGCAATAAGCGCAGGTAGTGATTTTGCTGTGCTCGGCCTGCCCCATCATGATGACGCTTTTCTCGGTTAGGGTCGCCGTTGGACATGCCTGCACACACGCACCGCACGAAACGCAATCGGATTCCATAAACGAATCATTTTGACCGGCAGCTACCCGCGAATCAAAACCTCGACCATCGATCGTTAACGCAAACGTGCCTTGCGTTTCTTCGCAGGCACGAACGCAACGATTACAAACAATACATTTCGAAGCGTCGTAGGTGAAATAAGGATTGGATTCGTCTTTCTTCAAATCCAAATGATTTTTACCTTGGTAGCCATAACGCACTTCGCGCAAGCCAACCAAGCCAGCCACATCTTGAAGTTCGCAATTACCGTTTGTTGGGCAAGTCAAGCAATCTAAGGGATGGTCAGATATATATAACTCCATCATGCCGCGGCGAATATCAGCAAGCTTTGGCGTTTGCGTCTTGACCTTCATACCGTTTTCAACCGGCGTGGTGCACGATGCGGGATACCCTTTACGGCCCTCGATTTCAACTAAGCAAACACGGCAAGAACCAAATGCCTCGAGCGAATCGGTGGCACACAATTTTGGAACGTTGATTCCGGCTTCGGTGCTGGCACGCATCACTGAAGTGCCTGCAGGTACCGTAATACTGACACCATCGATCTCTAGCGTAACGCTGGTTGCTGATTCGCGTTGCGGTGTACCGTAATCGGTATCGTTGAGCTTATTCATGCTGCCTCCTTGGCTTTATTCTTGGATCCTGCTTGTTTACTGTCGACGCCGAAATCTTCAGGAAAATGATTCATTGCAGAGAGCACCGGAAATGGCGTCATACCACCCATCGCGCACAACGAACCATTCAACATCACATCACACAGATCACGCACCAGATGAATTTGTTGCTCGCGTTCTTCACCGGCGATTACTTTATCGAGCGCTTCGACACCGCGCGTAGAACCTATTCGACACGGCGTACATTTACCGCACGACTCAACTGCGCAAAATTCCATCGCATAGCGTGCTTGCTTAAGCATGTCGACCGTGTCATCAAATACCACGATGCCGCCATGACCTAAGGTACCGCCAATCGCTAAAAAGGCTTCGTAGTCGAGTGGCGTATCGAATTGTGATTGCGGTAAATATGCGCCAAGCGGGCCACCAACTTGCACCGCACGTATCTCACGACCGGAACGTGTACCGCCACCAAAGTCGTACAGCATTTCACGCAAGCTAATGCCGAAAGCTTTTTCAACTAAACCACCTTGCTTGATATTGCCAGCGAGTTGTATGGGTAAAGTACCGCGCGAACGACCCATACCGTAGTCGCGATAAAACTCAGCACCGCGCGCGAAAATAATCGGCACCGAGGCGAGTGATATGACGTTGTTAATGACAGTCGGTTTACCGAACAAACCAGAAATGGCTGGCAGCGGTGGTTTCGCGCGCACGATGCCACGTCGACCTTCTAAGCTTTCTAGTAGCGCTGTTTCTTCACCGCAGACATACGATCCTGCGCCGACGCGCACTTCAAGATGAAACGCATGGCCTGAGCCTAAAACGTTCGAACCTAAATAGTTATTTTTCTCGGCAATGACAATCGCTTCATTCAATACATCAATCGCGTGCGGGTACTCGGAACGAACATAGATGTAGCCCTTGGTCGCACCGACAGCAAGGCCCGCAATCGTCATACCTTCAATCAGCATGAAGGGATCATCTTCCATCACCATGCGATCGGAGAAGGTACCTGAATCACCTTCATCAGCATTACAAACGATGTATTTTTGCGAACCGGTTGTTGCACGTACCGTGTTCCACTTAATACCGGTTGGGAAAGCAGCACCACCGCGACCGCGCAACCCCGAATCGGTCACTTGCTGCACAATTTGTTCTTGCGTCAGCCCCAACGCTTTCTTCAAACCGACATAGCCTTCATGTGCCACGTAATCATCTATCGATACGGGATCGGTAATGCCGATGCGTGCAAAGGTTAAGCGTTCTTGATTTTTTAAAAACGGAATCTGCTCTGTTTTACCCAAGGACAGCGCATGCTGACCACCTTCAGTGAAATTCGCATCAAACAAGGATTTCACATCGTCTTCAGTGACAGGCCCATAGGCGTGGCGTTCACCATTAATTTCAACCTCAACTAATGGCTCTAACCAAAACATACCGCGCGAGCCGTTACGAACCAAGATAACATCCACACCCTTAGCTTTGGCTTGAGCAGTGATGGCACTGGCTACTTCATTAGCACCGAGCGCTATCGCTGTTGAATCACGTGGCACAAATATTTTTACGCTCATGCTTGACTCCTTGCGCGCTCAACCAACGACTTTAAACGCGCAATCGTCATGCGTGCATGCACATCATCATTGATCATGGCGGATGGCCCACAAGCACATTGGCCTAGGCAATACACTGGCTCAAGCGTAACCGCGCCATCTTTAGTTGTTTCATGGAAATCGCAGCCAAGGGCTTTCACCGCCTCTTGTGCGAATGTGTCGGCACCAACAGCCTGACACGCCTCCGCGCGACAAATTTGCACAACAACTTTGCCGGCTGGTTTTTGACGAAAGTGATGGTAATAACTAATGACACCATGCACCTCAGCCCGTGAGAGATTTAACGCGTCTGCAATGCGAGGAACAACCTCAGCAGGTACATACCCCTCAACCGCCTGAATCGCATGCAAAATAGGAAGCAGCGCTCCCTCAGTCTTGGCCATTCGAGTCAAAATCTCGTCGATGGCATCGGTGGTGACAGTGTCGGACATCAAAATCCTCTTGAATCTGGAATTTATGCAAATAAAAGCCTAAATAAATCCCTTCGATAGGCTGCTTTTCTTTATGAAACTGAATGGTCAACCTAGAGCCAGACTGTGTCAATATGCTTTTTATCGCCTATGAGTATTGATGCACTCTGCTATTCGGGCACTTAACAAAAATGGTAAGCAAAGACATCTCAAGGACATGAAGATCGCAAACAATCATCACATTTATGTAGTCGAACTATCCAAAGACGTGCTGTACGAGCCGAAGTTCAAGAAAGCCAATCCTGATTATATTTTCGGCAAGCCCTGCGTTTATGTAGGGATGACCGGGCTAGACCCTGACACGCGATTCGATCGACATAAAGCCGGCATTCAGGCTAATAAATATGTTCGTGACTATGGGCTATGGTTATTGCCAGAATTATATGAGTCCCATAACCCAATGCCTTATGAAGATGCCAAATATATGGAAGTCGATTTGGCCATACGCTTACGAGAAGCAGGGTATGGCGTTTGGCAGGCATAAGCTTTTTGCATTTCATTAATGAGCCCTATTTTTCGAAAAAAATAGTCTTTTGCAAATGAAATACGCCGAATCTAAGTAGCATTTCGCAACAGCCCATTACAAATGCGTAATGCGAAACGTTATTAGTTGAATTAAGGAGTTAAAACTTGCAAGGTGTCCATCGTGCCGCTGATTCTCATTTATTCGAGGGGCAACTGATGGAAAACAGACAACTTGCACGCCTACTTGGCGCTCTGAGTTTTGAGGAGCGACTACGAATTATTGGGTCCCTCATCGCATCTGGCGATGAAGGTCTGTCTCAGCGCGAACTCGCCGAAATCACTGGCTTAACACCCACCAGTGTATGGATACATCTCGATTACATGATGGGTACTGATATGGTGTTAAGCCGACCAACACCTGCAGGAAAAATTTTCACCGCCGATCTTCAACTACTGGAAGAATTGTTTTCTTTTATGTGTGAAAACTATGGCGCAGGCGTTCGCTTAGTCAATCGTGCTGCCAACAAAAAAGCGCGCGTCGCTGAGTAAGCGACTAGATAACAATTCACGCGCCCTGCTTTCGTTCCAATTAATCTGCCTTAACACACTGCGATTTGCGAACGTGCGTGCAACTCTCACGTAAAGCTATCAGTTAGTATCACCAAATACTCTGACAGAAACTGCCTGCAGCCAATAGCATTCATACATCAGACTGACTAGCTCAGCGCATGAAAACGAAATCCTGTCAGGAGCGCTAAACGCATACATTATCAAACCAATGAACATATTATTAATCGAAGATGAAGCTAAAATCGCCGACTTCGTACTGACCGGTTTAAGCTCAGCCGGCATGCAAGCAGAACATCTGACTGACGGAAGCGCAGGACTGCAACGCGCTTTATCAACACCCTTTCATGCAATCGTGCTGGATGTGATGCTACCTAGCCTCGATGGAATTAGCGTCCTTAAACGTTTACGTGCTTCGGGGCTCTCCACACCGATCATTTTATTGACAGCAAAAACTGATCTGCAAGATAGGCTACAAGGATTTGAAGCCGGAGCAGACGATTACCTACCCAAACCTTTTTTCATCGAAGAATTAGTCGCTCGTATAAAAATACTGATTAATCGACAGGCGGGCCTTACTGCTTCATTAATTGAAGAAAATGGCTTGCAGCTCAATCGCATTTCTCGCGAAGCTACGTGGTCAGATCATCAAGCTACGCTGAGCCAACGTGAATTTACCTTGGTTGAATATCTCATCAGAAGCCCTGACCATATTTTTTCACGCAACCAAATACTCAAACATGTATGGGGCTTAGACTTTGATCCCAAAACCAATGTAGTTGATGTCTGCATACAGCGAATTCGAAAAAAATTGATTCATCCCCGTAAAAGCGACCCAAAGAATTTCCCCATCGAATCTATCCGAGGCATAGGCTATCGATTTCGTAAGGCTTAAATTTTTATCAAAGCATTCACTTATAAATACTTCATCACTTTCACATGTTTGGTCTTTCAAAATCATTCTATGCCAAGGTTTTTTTGCTGTTCATCGCAACGACACTTGGAATGTATATCCTCAATCAACTACTGGTAGGACGTATCGGTGGTGATCAGATGCGTAAGGTTTTTATAGAACGCCAAATCAATGCTAATTTACGTTGGGCGAAAGAGCCATTAATAGAAAAAACCGATGACGAACTTAAAGAAGAATTATTGGACACCATACACATCGCTCGACCAGATGAAGTACATATATTCACCGCCATTCCTGAAACTAGTAAGAGCTATGCATTCAATAATTTGCCCTTTATTGAAAAATTCCAAGAAATTAAACTAGCAATACACGAATCCGATGATGAGACACCTGAAATAGAACGCGCACTCATTACATACGAAAATGCTCAGTGGAATGCAACTAAACTTATTGCGCCCAATAAAATTATTGTTACCCTTGTGAACACTCAAGCCGCAGGGCGTCATATGGAAGATTTTCTGGAAGTTCGCATGCGAACCATAAAACAGATTTTTCCATTTTCATTAACGATGTCTATCTTGGCTGCTTTTTTTGTCACAAGAAAAACGCTTAGTCCAATTAAACGAATACAAGCTTCATTGCGTGCAGTAGATACGCGCGATCTCACTACCCGCGTACCCTATCAGGGGGAAGATAAGGAATTTCGTGAATTCATCGATGTATTCAACAATATGCTGGCACGCCTTGAGCGCGGATTTCTTCAGGCATCTCGATTTTCTAGTGATGCCGCTCATGAACTGCGTACCCCGCTCACTATCATGCAAGGCTATGTCGAACGAGCCATTGTTGAGACCGAGCCTGGTTCAAAAATACAGATACAACTACGCTTGATTTCAGATGAGATTGAACGTCTCTCGTCGATTACTCAAAAATTACTACTTTTGGCACAGGCTGACGGTGGCCAACTAAAACTTGATTTTGAATTTATTAATGTGAGCGACATGCTTGGTGAATTAGTAGAAGATATGGGCTTACTTGAACCTCCAATAACTACCCGTGGAAAGATCCAGAAAAAGATCCTATTTGAAACAGATCGTGCACTATTTCAGCAGTTACTGAATAATCTATTTACCAACGCAGTGAAATATAACGTTCCTAATGGCTGGATAGATGTCACAGCATGGACTGAACAAGACAATCTTCATATCAGACTATCCAATCCGACTGATAGCATTAGCGAGGATTTCGCAAGCAAAGCATTCGATCGATTTTCGCGAGGAGATGGCGCTCATAACCGCAAGATAGATGGCACAGGTCTTGGACTAAGTCTATGTAGAGAAATTACACATGCCCACCAAGGGAAACTTAGCTTCGATGTTATAGATAAACATAGTGTAACGATTGAATTTATAGCACCGCTAAAAAACTCAACAAGTTCTTACTCGAGCTAATAACAACTAAGTTTTTTAAACTCACAGACCTGTTTCTAGGCGCGCAGCTAATTTTTCTGGCAAACCTGCTGCTCGACTATCCTCCGCAACTGCTGAATGATCGTAGACGATACGATGAAAGGTAAGTTTTTCTTCATCCAAATCTAACATGGCGTAATTAGCACGAGTGTCTCCATCGCGCGGCTGACCCGCAGATCCAACAGTTGCTAACCAGTAACGCTGCGACCGTGTATGAATCGCGATATTAGGTGTAATGGGTACGCGTGCCATTTCACGATCTGTGATTCGATAGAACAAAGACTGCTCATGCACATGTCCTCCCAGCACATAGCGAACTTCGGTATGGCGAGCCACAGCTTGCATGCTTCGGTTGGCAGTACGCTCTTCCAACACATACTGCCAACGCTCTGGTGCATCGGCAGTCGCATGGACCAAAAACACTTTATCAAACAACATAGTCAGTGGTAGTTGCTGCAACCAATCGCGCTGACTTTCTGTGAGCTGTTCACGCGTCCATGCAGCTGCCAATTCAAACCATCCGGCATCCGGTGCAACATCCAGCTCGGGCAAAACATCGTGATTGCCACGAACAATCAATGCACCCTCTTGCTGCAGCCACCGACAACGCTCAACCACTTCTCCAGGATGCGGACCATAGCCAACCAAATCACCCAAAATTACAAACCGATCTGCGCCGTGTTCGCGTGCGTGTTCCAGACACGCATCAAGCGCGGGAAGATTGGCATGCACGTCAGCTAACAGGGCGAGTTTCACATTAGGCTTTCAGGAATTTGATGAGAAATGTAAACCGGCCGCCACTCTGACAGCAACCAGATTGATGGCCTTCGAATGCAAAGTTAGTAACTAACTATCATTTCAATCGATCTTTATCTTTGATGCTCCCCACAGAGTAAAATTTACTGTATATTTGTACAGTATTTAAACCTAACTAGGGAGCCGCATCATGCGTTATGACTTAGATAATCACTACGACATCAGCCCTGATGTAAGCAACCGCCATCATTGGATACGCGGCACTGATGTGCAGCACATCTGGAGAAAACACGGCTGGGTGCCGCCGAGTGAATATCGACGCGATTTTCAAATGAATTCAATCAAAGACCCCAGCGACAAGTCAGCAGCAAGGCAAACGAATTGATTACTTAGCCAAGGGCAATCAATTCGTTCGTGGTCACCTAATAAAGCGCTGATTAAATAAACACGAGGTGA
>JBEGSP010000296.1:0-2760 GCA_041179845.1 Pseudomonadota bacterium | reverse complement strand
CTCTACTGGTTCCGTGCTGACTGGTTTGCTCGTAAAGACTTGCAAGACAAGTTCAAAGCGAAATATGGCTACGAATTGGGCGTTCCACAAAACTGGTCCGCTTATGAAGATATCGCGAACTTCTTCACGAACGACGTGAAAGAACTCGACGGTAAAAAAGTCTTCGGTCACATGGACTACGGCAAGAAAGATCCATCACTCGGCTGGCGCTTTACTGATGCTTGGTTGTCGATGGCAGGTACCGCCGACAAAGGTATTCCAAACGGTTTGCCTGTTGATGAATGGGGTATTCGTGTAGCTGCTGACAAGTGCACACCGGTGGGCGCGTCTGTGGCTCGTGGTGGTGCGACTAACTCGCCTGCCGCTGTCTACGCTCTGACGAAGTACATCGACTGGATGAAGTTGTACTCGCCTAAAGAAGCGATGGGTATGACGTTCTCTGAAGCGGGTCCTGTACCTGGCCAAGGTCAGATCGCTCAGCAGATCTTCTGGTACACCGCATTTACCGCTGGCATGAGCAAGGCTCCTGCTGTGAACAATGCCGATGGCTCACCAAAATGGCGTATGGCTCCTGGCCCACACGGTCCTTACTGGAAAGACGGTATGCAGAATGGTTATCAGGACGTGGGTTCCTGGACTTTCTTCAAGTCGACTCCAGATGAGCGCAAATCCGCTGCATGGTTGTACGCTCAATTCGTGAACGCAAAATCGACGTCGCTGAAAAAATCGATCGAAGGTCTGACTTTCGTTCGTGACTCCGACATCCGTCATGAGTACTTCACGAAGAACGCTGCTAAATACGGCGGCCTGATCGAGTTCTATCGCAGCCCAGCACGTGTTGCATGGACTCCAACCGGTACTAACGTTCCTGATTATCCTAAGCTGGCTCAGCTCTGGTGGAAAAACGTTGCGACCGCTGTCACCGGCGAGAAAACTCCACAAGCAGCGATGGACAATCTGGCGGATGAGATGGACAAAGTGATGGAGCGTCTGCAACGCGCAGGTATGCAAAATTGCGCACCTAAGCTGAACGAAAAAGGCGATCCGAACAAGTATCTGTCAGACACATCGGCACCATGGAAGAAACTGGCGAACGAGAAGCCAAAGGGCGAAACTATCGCCTATGACAAGCTTCTCCAAGCTTGGAAAGAAGGTCGCGTAAAATAATTTTGCGCAGTGAACGAATTCTGGCTCACAAGGCTGGAATTCGTTCTCACAGATTGGTTGCGTGATGTTTTAGTTAACGTCACGCTTGACTGAAAAGCGCGGCTCTCCGCGCTTTTTTTCATCCTCGAGGTTCGCATGGCAGACCAGTACATTCTCGCAATTGATCAGGGCACAACGAGTTCTCGTGCCATCTTGTTTAATCGCAGCGGCCGTATTCACGGTATGGCGCAACAAGAGTTCACGCAATTTTTTCCCAACCCGGGATGGGTTGAGCATGATGCGAACGAGATATGGAGCTCGCAATTAGCGGTGACACAGCAGGTCCTGCGTGAGCATCACCTGACTGCCAAAGATATCGCTGCGATTGGCATTACGAATCAACGTGAAACCTCGGTACTGTGGGATAGACATACCGGCGAACCGGTTGCACATGCAATTGTTTGGCAAGACCGCCGTGCTGCGAGTTTGTGCGACACGTTACGCGATGAAGGCTTCAGTGAATTATTTCAAAAGAAAACCGGCTTAGTGATTGATGCCTATTTTTCAGGTACTAAATTACGCTGGTTACTCGACAATGTACCGAACGCACGTGCTCGTGCTGAGAAAGGTGAGCTGGCATTTGGTACGGTTGATTCATGGCTGATCTATAAATTATCGGGAGCGCACCTGACCGATACGAGTAATGCATCACGTACGCTGATGTTTAATATTCACACCTTAGATTGGGATGATGAACTTCTCACTATTTTAAAAATTCCGCGCGCGATTTTGCCTAAGGTAGTCCCAAGTAGTGGCATCGCTGCAATGACGGATGCAAAATTTTTTGGTGCGCCTTTACCGATTGCTGGCATCGCCGGCGATCAACAAGCGGCCACGTATGGTCAAGCCTGTTTTAAACCGGGTATGGTGAAAAGCACCTACGGCACGGGCTGTTTTATTTTGATGAATACCGGTGCTGCGGTTGATTCACACAATCGATTGTTGACCACCGTGGGTTGGACTACCGGCCATTCAACGCCACACAAAACTGATTACATGTTTGAAGGCGGTGTGTTTATGGGCGGCGCGACGGTGCAGTGGCTGCGCGATGGCTTAGGCATAATTAAGCAATCGAGTGATGTCGAAACTCTGGCTAAAACCGTTCCTGATAGTGATGGCTTAACCTTTGTGCCAGCCTTTTCTGGCTTGGGTGCACCGCACTGGGATGCGTATGCACGAGGCACTCTATTGGGCATTACTCGAGGTACACAAGCGGGTCATATCGCGCGTGCTGCATTGGAAGGCATCGCTTTTCAAACCGCCGATGTTTTACAAGCCATGGAAAAAGATGCGGGCACGGGCATTAAAGAATTGCGTGTCGATGGTGGAGCTGCAAGTAATAATTTATTGATGCAGTTTCAAGCTGATATTTTAAATGTGCCTGTGGTGCGGCCTGAAGTGACGGAGACTACCGCTCTAGGTGCAGGTTACCTTGCCGGCTTAGGTGTGGGGTTTTGGGCTACACAAGAAGAGATTGCGGAGCAATGGCATGTCGAGCGCAGGTTTGAACCGAATATGTCAGCAGATAAACGCGCGCATTACTTAAGTGTGTGG
>JBEGSP010000295.1:0-2684 GCA_041179845.1 Pseudomonadota bacterium | reverse complement strand
TTGAATCTGGAAGAGCCTTAGTAGTCGGCGTAAATAAATGGGATGGATTGACTTCCGATCGCCGTGATGAAATCAAAATGGATATTGATCGTAAATTAAGCTTTTTATCGTTTGCGAAATTTCATTATATTTCTGCGCTTAAATCAACTGGCGTAACCATGTTGATGAAGTCTGTTGATTCCGCTTATGCCGCTGCGATGGCAAAGTTACCAACGCCACAATTAACGCGTGCATTGCAAGAGGCGGTGGATCATCAACAACCTAGACGTAAAGGTTCTATACGTCCTAAGTTACGTTACGCACATCAAGGTGGACAAAATCCTCCCATTATTGTCATACACGGCAATGCGTTGGATGCAATTGATGCAAATTACAAGCGATTTTTGGAAAAGCATTTTCGGGATACATTTGCCTTGGTGGGAACGCCCCTGCGGATTGAATTACGCTCCGGCAAGAACCCTTTCTCGAAAGAAGGATAAACTAGGTATAAATGCTGAATTTTGTCGGCTAGTTTGCCATGTCATGCAAAAATCGTTTACATTCAAGACAAGTCGTTTTTGATACTTGAATTTTCAAGTATCGCCACAATCTATCTGTAAATCTGACAACACTACGGAGCTTCCATGAGCAATAAAGGGCAACTCTTACAAGACCCGTTTTTAAATGCATTAAGAAAAGAACATGTTCCTGTTTCCATTTACCTCGTAAACGGAATCAAATTACAAGGACATGTTGAATCTTTCGACCAATACGTGGTTTTGCTCCGCAATACCGTTACCCAAATGGTATACAAACACGCTATTTCTACCGTCGTTCCTGCTCGTGCAGTTAACCTGCAACAAGACGCTGAATCGGCCTAACTATCTGGCGCATCGTATTTCCCTTTGTGAGGGATATTGATGCGCGCAGCCTTAGTGGGAGTCGACTTTGGTAAAGGCGACTTTCTAGCCAGTCTGGAAGAGCTTGCACTCCTGTCTAAATCCGCAGGAGCGCAGCCCATTGTGAGCGTGACTGGCCGTCGTAGCAGTCCGGATGCTGCCTTATTTGTGGGTTCCGGTAAGGCTGATGAAATCGGTGATGCCATCGCAGATCTTGACCTTGAACTGGTTATTTTCAATCACGCTCTCTCCCCAGCGCAGCAACGTAATTTAGAGCGTCATCTCAAAGTAAGGGTGGTCGATCGCACCAGCCTCATTCTCGATATTTTTGCGCAGCGCGCCCAGAGCCATGAGGGTAAGGTGCAAGTCGAGCTTGCCCAGCTACAGCATTTAGCAACCCGCTTGATTCGAGGCTGGACCCATCTTGAGCGCCAAAAGGGAGGTATTGGTCTGCGTGGACCGGGTGAGACCCAATTGGAAACTGACCGCAGGCTTATCGGCGAACGCGTCAAAGCCCTCAGAGGACGACTAGATAAGCTACAGCGTCAGCGTCATACCCAGCGGCGTGCTCGGAACCGGAATCATACTTTTTCGATATCTTTAGTCGGCTATACCAATGCGGGCAAATCTACCTTATTCAACAGCTTGACCAAAGCTGGGGTCTACGCTGCAAATCAGTTGTTTGCGACATTGGACACCACATCTCGTCGTGTTCACTTGGGTGAGGCGGGCAGTATTGTGCTGTCTGATACCGTTGGTTTCATCCGAGACTTGCCCACACAACTAGTCGCTGCTTTTCGCGCTACTTTGGAAGAAACCATACACGCAGATGTGTTATTGCATGTAGTGGATGCTTCAAGTTCAGTCAGAGTAGAGCAAATTGAGCAAGTTAATGCAGTGCTCAAAGAGATTGGTGCAGATCAAATTCCACAAATTTTAGTCTGGAATAAGATAGATCAGTGTGATTTGCCCCCCTCAATCGAGCGTGATGAATATGATAAAATTCGAAGAGTTTTTGTGAGTGCACAGACAGGCCAAGGCATGGATATGCTGCGCTTAGCAATGGCTGAATGTGTGCAATCAAGAGCATGGTCAGAGTCAGTTGCAGCGGAAGCTGCCTTGATTGAATCACAAGAGAATTTTGATTAAGTTGTTTGATTGAGCATGGAAGAAAAAAGTGTTTCTGATGTTTACACTTTCATTGGAATCCATCAGTTGATAATTTGAGCAGTAACATATTTTTTCCCATTGAATTTATTTCTCCCTTCCGGAACGCCATAGCATGCTTGCATCATTGATTAAAAAATTAGGCGTTAAATTTTCTTTAAACGATCCTCGTTGGGGTAGAGGCGCACAAGATAATAAAGAAAATGAACAGCAGCCTGAGCAACGTCCTAACGGTGGTAAAAAACCTGCGGATGGTCCTCCTGATCTCGATCAACTCTGGCGTGACTTCAATCAAAGCCTGAATAAATTATTTGGCAAACAAGGTGGTGGCCGAGGTGGTGATGGCGGCAATGGTGGCGGTTTGCCAGATGCACGTGGTGCCAGCATAGGTGCCGGTGTTATCTCTGCTGTTATTTTATTTTTATGGTTAGTTAGTGGATTTTTTATTGTACAAGAAGGTCAGACCGCAGTTGTACTGAGCTTTGGTAAATACAGTCATTCAGCCGCACCAGGTTTTAACTGGCGCTGGCCTTATCCAATACAGTCGCACGAGTTAGTTAATTTATCTCAAGTGCGAACAGTAGAAGTGGGTTATCGCAATAATGTGCGCAATAAAATGCCACGCGAATCATTGATGCT
>JBEGSP010000294.1:0-4784 GCA_041179845.1 Pseudomonadota bacterium | reverse complement strand
GCAAGCAGGCGCTACGGTCACCATTTGTAATTCGAAAACTCGCGATTTGGGCCACCACACACGAAACGCTGATATTTTGGTCGTGGCCACCGGCAAGCGGAACATCGTGACCGCCGATATGGTCAAGCCAGGAGCAGTGGTACTTGATGTTGGAATGAATCGCGACGATGCCGGCAAGCTCTGCGGCGATGTTGATTACGGCCCCTGTGCTGAAGTGGCTGGCTGGATCACCCCTGTACCGGGAGGTGTTGGCCCTATGACGATTACCATGCTTTTAGTAAACACCGTAGAAGCTGCCGAAAGAAATTGAACACGTACTACTTAACGGAAGAATCACATCACCATGCCTGATAACGCCTTACTGGATTTTTCTGATCTGCCCCGTTTTGATTTGTTTAACCATGAACATGTCACACCGGCGATCGATGTACTACTTACCGAAGCGCGTCAGCTAGTCAACGCTTTAGAAACGTCCAACGCAACACCGACATGGGATAGTTTTGTTTTACCTCTCGAATCTGTCACCGAACGCCTTGGTCGCGCATGGGGTGTGGTTAGCCATTTAAATGCCGTAGTAGACACCACCGAACTACGCGCCACCTACAACGAAAATCAGCCCAAAGTGACTGAGTTCTGGACTGAACTAGGACAAAATCTCAAGCTCTTCGAAAAATACAAAGCGCTACAAGCGAGTAACGAATATCACACGCTTAATTTTGCACGCAAACGTATTATCGATAACGCTGTTCGTGATTTCCGTTTAGGCGGAGCCGAACTTTCTGACGATAAAAAAATTCGTTTCGCAGAAATTCAAGAACAACACGCCGCGCTATCAACACGCTTTTCTGAAAACGTACTCGACGCCACCAATGCGTATGAATTACTGATAGCTGACGAATCTAGGCTGGCAGGGTTACCTGAGGATGTAAAACAAGCTGCACACACATCAGCTGAGCGCGAAGGTAAAACAGGCTGGCGTTTTACACTGCACTTTCCTTCGTATTTTCCGGTGCTGCAATATGCGAATGATCGCTCGCTACGCGAAACTATCTATCGCGCCATCTCGACCAAAGCGTCCGAGCTAGGTGAAAAGCCAGAATGGGACAACACAAAGAATATCGTTGACCTGCTCAAATTACGTAAGGAAGAAGCAATGCTTCTTGGGTACCAAAGCTTTGCTGAAGTATCTCTGGTACCCAAAATGGCAACCTCACCACATCAGGTGATTCAATTTCTTCAAGATTTAGCACGCCGCGCACGACCTTTTGCAGAAAACGATTTAGCTGAAGTACGCAGCTTCGCCAAAAATGAATTAGGCATAGATAAAGTAGAAGCATGGGATTTAGCCTATGTTTCTGAAAAATTACGTGAACAACGTTATGCATTTTCAGAACAAGAGGTAAAGCTCTACTTCCCCGAGCATAAGGTTATCGAAGGTTTGTTCCGTTTAATTCAAACCATGTTTGGTGTAGTGATTAAGCGTGACGAAAGCCCGGTATGGCATAGCGACGTAACTTTTTATCGGATCGAGAAACAAGGCCATCTAATTGGACAGTTTTATCTTGATCTGTATGCGCGCAATGGCAAGCGTGGTGGCGCTTGGATGGATGATGCTCGTGGCCGTAAAAATCTAGCCGGCAATCTGCAAACACCGATTGCCTACTTAACATGCAACTTCACCGAACCTGCGATTGTCGATGGCATAAAAAAACCCGCCTACTTCACGCATGACGAAGTGATTACTTTATTCCACGAATTTGGTCACGGTTTACATCACATGCTGACCGCTGTTGATGAATTGGGTGTCTCAGGAATTGCTGGTGTTGAATGGGATGCTGTTGAGTTACCCTCTCAATTCATGGAAAATTTTTGTTGGGAATGGGACGTGCTGCAACACATGACAGCCCATGCCGAGACAGGCGAATCGCTGCCACGTAGCTTGTACGACAAGATGATCGCAGCGAAGAATTTTCAATCCGGTTTACAAATGCTGCGCCAAGTTGAATTCTCTTTGTTCGACATGCATCTGCATGATGACTACGATCCGAACGGAACACAGTCAGTGGCCGATCTTTTAGCAGAAGTAAGACATAAAGTAGCTGTCATCATTCCACCTGCTTTTAATCGCTTTCAAAATTCGTTCTCACATATTTTCGCCGGTGGCTATGCGGCGGGTTACTACAGTTACAAATGGGCGGAAGTTTTATCGGCTGATGCCTATGGTGCATTCGAAGAGGCGCAAGGTGATCCCAACCGTCTGGCTGAAACCGGTTTGGCGTTTCAACGTGAAATTCTTTCGGTTGGCGGATCCCGTCCTGCACTCGAATCTTTCACTGCCTTTCGCGGTCGCGAGCCGAATATCGATGCCTTGCTGCGCCATAGCGGCATGACATCCAGTTAATTGGCCAGCCCATGACCCGAGTTGATTTCCACAGCAAGGTGCCGGACAAGCTGTTGTATGCTTGTCGTCTAATACGTAAGGCACGCACTGCTGGCATGAAGGTCGTGGTGTATTTACAAGACTCGCAACAGTTAAGTGATTTCGATCAGGCGCTGTGGACGTTCTCGGAACATGATTTCATTCCACATGTCGTCGCCAGTGATGAATTAGCTGAACAAACGCCGGTGATTTTGAGTTGTGATGCAAATGAAAATTTGCCGCATCATCAAATACTGATTAATTTATCAACGCAAACGCCGGATCACTTTGCGCGCTTTGAGAGAATGTTCGAAATCGTGTCAACGGACGAGCAGGATTTAGCTGCGGGTCGCGGTCGCTTTAAGCACTATCAAACCCGAGGTTATGCACTCACTCATTTTGAGGCGGACAATTCATGACAACATCAAACCCACATGATCACGATATTCCTATTCTTACCGATATCATTGACGATCATGAGAGCGGAACAGCGGAAGATCAACCTGTCGCCGATGATGCTGAATTACTAGCTCAAATTGAAGAAGAAATAACTCACAGAATTTTTGCGGAACTTTCTGTGCAGATACCCCTTCTGATAGAGGCTGCAATGCAAAAACATGTTCCACTCGCCGTTGGTGCAAAACTACAAGCCGAATTAATGACAGCGTTGGCCGGTGTGATCCCTGCTGCAACAGCAGCAGCGAGTGATCAATTAGTCATCTCGATTGCTCAACAACTAGCCAGCGATTTAGATTCTCGCTTGCTTGAGCAAGTCAGAACGGTCGTTGCTGAAGAATTTCTTCGACTGCAACAATAGACGCACAACAAACATTTTTTAAGTTGAAAAAGCTAAACAACATAAACACAGTGGCGCAAATGACGCCACACAACGGGTAAGTCTCTTTAGAATTTCTGTTTTTAATAACACAGCAGTACTTATTGCTGCTGTATGCCACGGAAATAATCCATGAAAGTCATCGTACTAGGCGCAGGCGTTGTTGGAACTGCCTCCGCTTGGTTTCTTCAAAAAGCCGGTCACGAAGTCGTTGTACTTGAACGTCAACCCGGAGCAGCCCAAGAAACTAGTTTCGCCAATGGCGGCCAAATTTCTGTGTCACACGCCGAACCTTGGGCCAATCCATCTGCACCACTTAAATTATTGAAATGGCTGGGCCGCGAAGATGCGCCTTTATTATTTCGCTTACGACCCGAATGGTTGCAATGGCGCTGGGGCATGGAATTTTTACGCCAATGCACTCCCAGTAACATGGCCTACAACATACGACAAATTATCGCGATTGCCGAATATAGTCGACAAACACTGCAAGCAGTTCGTGCTGAAACCCGCATAGACTACGACTGCGAGACGCGCGGTATCTTGCATTTCTATACCGATGAAAAAGAATTTCAACAATCACTCCCCGCCGCTAATTTAATGCGCGACCTGGGTTGCCCTCGTCAAACGATCGATACTAGCGAAGTCATTCGTATCGAACCTGCACTAGCTCCTATACGGCACAAAATTGTGGGCGGTGATTTTACTGCTACCGATGAATCGGGTGATGTACATAAATTCACCACTGGCCTAGCATCTCAATGTGTCGAAGCGGGCGTGACATTTCGATTCAATACATTTGTTACGCGCTTAATCAGTGAAGGCGCCGGCGCATCAGCGCGCATCGTGGGTGCTGAAATCATTGATGAGCATGGGAGACATCAAACGATACGTGGCGATAGCGTGGTTGTGGCGATGGGTAGTTTTTCTACCCATTTGTTAAAACCACTGGGAATTGATTTGATGATCTACCCAGGCAAAGGCTATTCAGCCACCTACCCTGTCATCGATAATGCACTCGCACCTCGCGTATCGATGACTGATGACGGTCATAAACTCGTGATTTCCAGACTAGGCGATCGTTTGCGTGTTGCGGGTACGTGCGAAATCAATGGCTATTCACGCGCATTAAATCCCGTGCGATGCGAAGCCATTACTCGCCGCACCGAAGAATTATTTCCTGACGCCTGCGATTACAGTCAAGCTCAGTATTGGGCTGGCTTGCGTCCGCTGACACCGTCGAATATTCCTTATATCGGCAAAACAAAGTATTCGAATTTATTTTTAAATACTGGTCATGGCACGCTCGGTTGGACCATGGGCTGCGGCTCAGGTCGTGCCATTGCAGAAATCGTCTCTGGGCGTCAGCCTGAGCTTGATTTTGCTTTTACCGGAATGGCTCGTACCAGCGTCACACGTGCCATGATTTCAACACCGACTCAGGTATCCCACTCCAAAGGCTAAGCGACTACTAAAGTAAGTCGCTTAGTAACTCGCTATACAGCTCGCACACTGCTCTGTTGGTAAAAC
>JBEGSP010000293.1:0-5366 GCA_041179845.1 Pseudomonadota bacterium | reverse complement strand
AAAAAAGATCGGCGCCCGTGATTCGCGCAGATCGCTAACCTATACCGCATGGAATGAGCGCGCCAGCCGCCTCGCCGATGCTTTATTGAACTCTGGCCTAAAAACCGGCGACCGGGTTGGGCTTCTCGCTTATAACTGCCTCGAATGGATGGAAATTTATGTCGCGCTGGCCAGAGCAGGACTGGTAGCCGTGCCCGTTAATTTCCGGCTCACTGGACCTGAAATTACTTACATCCTTAACAATGCTGAAGTCAGCGCCGTGATCGCTGGCAGCGATTTCTGCGCAACACTGGATTCGCAAAAAACCGAATTACCTATTCCGGCTGGCAGGCACTTCGTGCTGGGCGATGCGCCACACGCTGGATGGACGTCCTACGAAACGCTAATAAGCCAAGGTAATGCTGGCCGACACTTCAGCAAGGTCGACCCGCAAAGTATGTGCGCCCTGATGTATACCTCGGGCACTACAGGCAAACCCAAAGGCGCGATCCGCAACCATCAGGGCAGCTATCTGATTGCGCTGGCCACTGCGATAGAAATGGAGTTCAGTAAAAAAGACACGGGTTTGCTAGTGATGCCTATGTGTCACGCAAATTCACTGTACTTTGCAACGACCTTCATTCATTTAGGCGCAGCCTGCATCGTTGATGACCGTCGTAGCTACGACCCTGAAGCGTTGCTTGCCACGCTCTCACAAGAGAAAGTCACCTTCACATCACTGGTACCCACGCACTACATCATGCTGCTATCGCTGCCTGAAGAGACCAAGAAAAAATACGATGTGAGTTCCGTGGGCCGGTTACTGGTGTCTTCAGCACCTGCTCGCAGAGATACCAAGCTCGCCATACTCGACTACTTTACAAATGGCCGTCTCTACGAACTGTACGGATCAACCGAAGCTGGCTGGGTAACCCTGCTCAGACCTGATGAACAACTCACCAAACTCGGTTCCGTGGGCCGTGAATGGGCAGGCAGTGGCCACATCCGTTTGCTGAATGAAAAACGCGAAGAGGTCGCTGATGGTGAAGTGGGTGAACTCTTTTCACGTACACCCTACGTGTTTGATGGCTACTGGAAGAACCCTGAAAAAACTGCCGAAGCTTTGGACGGGCAATGGTGCTCGGTGGGCGACATGGCGCGCCGTGACGAGGATGGATACATCTGGTTGGTCGATCGCAAGAGCAACATGATTATTAGCGGTGGCGAGAACGTCTATCCCTCGGAAGTCGAGGGTGTTATCGGCGCTCATTCCGCCGTCAAAGATGTGGCTGTGATTGGTATGCCGCATGAAAAATGGGGTGAAAGCGTGTTTGCGGTTGTGGTGCTTCACGATGGCGAAGATGCTACCGATGCTGAAATACGCCAATGGTGTCGCGATCGCCTAGCCGGCTTCAAATGCCCAAGCCGAGTGACGTTTATCGCCGATCAAGACATGCCCAGAACAGCCACTGGAAAGATTTTGCATCGCACACTCAAAAATCAATTTTCAAAAGAAGTCGTCAGTTTGCAGACGGCGTAAGGCGAACAACGTTTGAGTAAGAATTGCGCAAGGGTGTTTGTAGTTTTTTTAGCAATTTTCGGATAGGGCTGTACCGATCTGTTCATTGATGAAAATTAATCATTCACTTTCTTGTCTTTGAATCCCCGTTTCTCCTTGTCTAGCTATTTACCAACGCTCAAAAGTACCGTTATACTTTGCTGAATTCTGAATTCCGAATGCTATATAAGCCTTCGGAATACTGCAAACAAAGGCAGGGGCCCAAATGGGTGTTTTGCCAAATTATTAAAACAACGAGACACATGAAAAACCTAGATTGCGCTAACGCTAGCTATTGCGGATGCGAAAAAACCATGGGCGATGTCGATACTCAGCGCCGCCGAGTCATGAATATCGTTGCCACCAGCTTGGTCGTGCCCTTTCCCTTTGCAGCTACCGAGGCATTTGCTCAACAAGCCACCACCCTGTTAGTGGAAGCGGACGCTGAGGCCGATTTCAAACCACTGCGCCCTTCCGATTTGGCCCTGGCAAAACCCTTGCTGGTTTTTCCATTCGATCCCAAAACCAGCACCCCAAAAAATGAATCTCGGTTGAACAAGATAGTGGTCGTTCGTTTACCCGAAGATCAAATGACACCCGAGACTCGTGCGCGATCCGCATCGGGAGTAGTTGCGTACTCAAGCGTCTGTACACACCAGGGTTGCGATGTAAAAACCTGGATGTCAAAAGAGAGCGTGCTTGCGTGTTACTGCCACGCGTCTAAATTCAATTTATTCGATGGAGCGAAAGTCGTTAGCGGCCCAGCTCCTAGCCCCTTGCCAGCAATTCCCCTGACTTTAGCGGGAGAGTTTCTAGCTATAGCAGCACCCCCTGTGAAGCCAGGGGAGTAACGTCAGCTTCACATGAAACCCCTCATAAAGGAGACATCAAAAATGAGTCACAAATTAAAAAAATTGACGCTAGCGCTCATCAGCGCAACTGCACTGATGGCTCATGCAGGCGATAAACTGGGAACCTACTCTCCAGTGACTGATGCCAGGCTGCAAAATCCCGAGCCAGGCAACTGGCTGATGTACCGTGGTAACTACAGTGGCTGGGGCTACAGTCCACTGGAAAAAATCAACAGCAAGAACGTTAAGAAACTCTCACTGGCTTGGTCCTCGGCGACTGGCGTGACTGAGGGTCACCAGGCTCCTCCTATCGTCAACAATGGCTACATGTATGTCACAACGCCTAATGCGCAAGTGATTGCATTGAATGCAGCAACAGGTCAGGAAATCTGGCGCTACAAGAAAGAAATCCCGGCCGATCTACTGATGCTGCACAACACGAACCGTGGTGTCGCTCTGTATGGCGATAAAGTGTATGTGGCGACAGTCGACTCGCACCTGATCGCACTCGATGCAGTGACCGGTAAAGTCGTGTGGGACGCCACCGTTGGCGATGTTAAAGCACTGTCTTACATCACTCTGGCCCCTTTAGCGGCTAAAGGCAAAATCCTAGTAGGTTCTTCGGGTGGTGAGACCGGTGTTCGTGGTTTCGTCGCTGCATTTGATGCCTCCTCAGGTAAAGAAGCTTGGCGTACTTACACCACGGCTGCTCCTGGTGAGCCAGGCGGTGACACATGGCCAGGCAACTCGCACAAGCAAGGTGGTGCGAGCGTTTGGATTACAGGTACCTACGATTCATCAACCAACATCGCTTACTGGGGAACGGGTAACCCTGCGCCATGGCCAACCGAAGGTCGCGTAGGTGACAACCTTTACAGTACCTCTGTGGTTGCGTTGGATGTCGATTCCGGCAAGATCAAAGGTTTCCATCAATACCATCACAATGATGCATGGGATTGGGATGAGGTCAGCGCACCTATTCTGATGGACACTCAAATCAACGGCAAAAAAGTCCGCGGCGCAGTTCACGCAGGTCGTAATGGCTATCTCTGGATGTTAGATCGTCAGACCAACGGCAAGATCGACTTTGTCAATGGCGTGCCTTATGTTCATAACGATGTCTTCACAGGTATCGATAAAAAAACTGGCCGTCCTAGCTACGACGAGAGCAAAAAACCTGGCATGGGCAAAGCAGTGACTTTCTGTCCATCGCTGTGGGGTGGTAAAGACTGGCCACCAGAGGCTTGGAATCCTAAAACTAAGCTGTTCTACATTCCAGCTAACAACCACCTTTGCTCAGAGCTTCCAAAAGCGGATGAGATCACCTACAAAAAAGGTGACCTGTACATCGGTTATCCGATTGACGGCGTTCTCGGCAGCCTGCGCTATCAAAACGGTAAGCCAAGCACCATCGGCGAACTGCAAGCGTGGGATCTGAACACCGGCAAAATGGCATGGGTGCACAAGTTTGACCGTGCAATCTGGGCACCATTGTTGACCACAGGCGGTAACCTCTTGTTCACAGGCGGCACCAACGACAAGATTTTCCGTGCCTTTGATGCTTCGAATGGCAAAGTACTCTGGGAATACAACATGCCCTCAGGCGTGACTGCCGTTCCATCGTCCTATGAAGTCAACGGCGAACAGTACATTGCAGTTCAAGCAGGCTGGGGTATCGATGCGCAGCGTATGCAATCGGGTATCGATGCGCTGAATGGCAACGTAACTACCGTTCCGCAAGGTGGCACCATTATGGTGTTCAAGCTAGAAAAATAAGTTGAAGGCTGTTAGTCAAACCTCTAAAAACCCGCCGGTATGGCGGGTTTTTTTATGCATTTCTCTGGATAATGACAAGTGATATAACGTATTCATCAGCCACACTTTTTCGATCGATTCATAAAGATGGGGGTCACCAATGACTATCGCCATTCATACCTTGAAAAAACTAGTCCTCGTTGGAGCATTACTTTTTTCAAGCACACTAACGTTGGCATTTGTATTGTCCAACGGAGATGACGTTACCTGTCATTTTTCGCGTGACGGCCTATCCGGCAACGCGACTGAAATATGGAATACCTACGGCACTACCGATGACCGAAATCCTGAACTAGGAAGAGCCGTCGCTGTCATGCGACTCAACTCGGAAGGCTGGCCAACCATCATCATTGACGCCGAAGCACACAAACGAACAGCCAAAGGAACACCCGCCATCTGGGACTTCGTTTATTTTCATGAATGCGCACATGCACAACAGCCTAGCCTGACCGAGATTGAAGCCAACTGCGCATCGTATAAAGAGTTACAACGACGCGGCCTGATGAATTATCACCGAATGAAAGAATTAGAAGCAATTCATCTGAGCATGCTGATTTTGCCTGAAGAGTACGGTGGCTCGGGAGCCATGTTTTGGCACAAGACGATGCAGTGCGCGGGAGAGAGTCAACGATGATGATGTCATCGGTGTGCCGCATGACTAATATCAATGACAATCTCTATATTTATGGGAGTCTGATGTCACTCAGTCGCAGCGGTTAAACATTCCTAGGGCAAGGAGAGAAAAATTAATCCGACACCGGCTAGTCCTAACCCCAGTAAACCGCGCAGCAAGAAAAAAGTTGTGATTGGAACTAAAGATCGCCAGGTTGAGCAGGCATTAGACGAAGCATTGAAAGAAAGCTTTCCTGCCAGTGATCCCGTCGGCATTGTCAGTGACAAATTACAAACTGATAAACCTGAAAAACCTCCGTGATGCTGTGACATAGCGAAAAATAGTTTAACGCTGGAGTACTCACATAATCACATCACAACAAAAACCTATACCCGAAAATAATTTTGATCTTTTCGATAAATTATTTCAGGCCTGTCTAGGTCAATGGACCTCAGGCGTCAGCCCCGCCGCATTAACAACCTCAACCTTTTCGTGGTTGAGTCAACTCGCACAATCACCCGGCCGTTTACTAGAACTAGCCATGTATCCT
>JBEGSP010000292.1:0-4564 GCA_041179845.1 Pseudomonadota bacterium | reverse complement strand
GAAACGCGTCTCTACCTTATAAACCCAGCGCAATCCGTCGGCCAAAGGGAAAAAAGTATTTTCGCGCGCTGGTTTTTCACACGCACTCAACACCAGCAAGCCTAGCGCTGCCACTAATAGTCGTCGCATATTATTTTTCCGGCGCTTGTGGTGTAGGCAGATCAAGAATCTTGATCTCTTGTTCATCAGCACCAGGGTTAATAAAGCTTGAACCCTTGCCATTGCCCGCTTTAATTTCAGCCGTACCCATCTGAGCTATGCCTTGACGACCCTTCTTCATACCTTCATTAATTTTTTCATGCACTGCTCGCATGTAAGGCAACTTGTAAGCGCGTGGTTGTAATTGATCTTTGCCTTCTTCTATCGGCGTCACCCACATATAGATCGCTCCAGGGAACTTGGGACGCGGCTCATCAACCACTGCAGCGATCAATAAAAAGCGACTTGGTAAAGCATCGGGACTGGGATTACCCAACAAACTAAAGACCGCGGTATAGCCATAAAAATAGAAAGCAGCAACGCCGAGTGTCAGCACCGCTTTTAACCAGCTAGGCCAGCCAGAAAAAATAATGGCTAACGCAAACAGAAAAACGAATATCGCAAAAGCGATGATAAGAGTCAGTGTCATGTGATCGACTTCACTAAAGATTTTGGAATGGTATTGATATTGTTAACTGAGCCGTCCGGTGCGACTGTAAATCGCAATAAGGTCGTTTCTTTACCGCGACCTTCAAGTACCGCCTGCCCATAAAAAATCACTTCCGCTTTGGGATTGACTTTAATAACTGTCAGTGTGGCCTCTACCGGACCACCTGCTTTCGGTTCGTTCGGATCGATCTCTTTGGTTTCGTAGTAATGAACGTTCGCCACATACTCACCCGGAATAATGCTGCGTATCGTGGTGACTTCTTGGCGCAGTGGGTTCACCACTTTTTTACCATTGATGACCAACGTATTGTTTGACGTACCGCGGTCATCACGATCTAGGTGCATCAAACCGGCTTCACGATTTCTAAACCAGACCACTTCACCTGAAGGACCTTGCGTCCACAAATCCAAATCATTTGGATCATTGTCAGGCCAAGAGAGCGTAATAATGAATTCTGCTTTGGCAGGAATGTCACCCGACTTATTTGCCTTGGGATTAATCGACAAGAAAGCAATGATGAAACAAAAAACGAAGGCAATGAGCATGTTAAATAACATGTCATACATAGGATCGACTTCGGGCTCCCGCGATTTTTTTCGATTACGCATCCGGAAGTCTCTAGTCTTTAGCTTTGATCTTTAAACCGTGCAGCTGAGCTTGCACAATGAATTCATCAGCAAACCGATCGAGTCGTGTTAACTGCAAGCCCAAAAAAATATTTGCGACCAATCCCACCATGGTCGTCAGCAGCGCAATCCCCAAGCCTGAGGTGAGTTCACGCAGCATATCTTGCGCTTGGGACTGATCAAAATTCTGCATGTGACCAATTTGCATCGCCAGAATAGAAAAGCCAATCACCTTACCCAACAAACCTAATTTCAACTGCAAGCTGTTGACCCACCATGCGGTGGAGTGAATACCATGTGTGCGCTCGGAGAGTACATCCATCGGTGCACCCGAATCTCTGGGATTGGAACGCAGCGCTTCCCAATACTCATAGGCCCAACTATCTGCTGGCGGCGGACTACCTGGATTAGTCTTTTGGTACTCTAGGCTTTGGCGTTGACGATGCAATTCGCGGCTGCGCGTACCGCACCAAATCGTCGCAATAGAAAACATAATAATGATGATCATCGTAATGCCAGTGGGATCAGAATGCAGCAACAAACTCCACACACCACGGATACCCAACAGCCATGCAGCAAAGATGAACATACCTATCAGCGTGAACCATTCAAAGAGAATGGGTTCAATTTTTTTCTGAGATCCCGATGCCAGCATGCGGGAAAGACTGATTTTCACAACAACTCCCTTGTCTCTTATTCTTATGTGCGGTCATTTACCTTGCCGACTGTCACATTTTATATGTGAAGCACGACTCTCTGCGTGAATAGATTCGCTATCCGGTAAAACAAAAATTGTTGTATTTGCCAAATGAACAACGAACTTGGTTATCTCAGCGATACCAGCGCTTAGGTTTTCGGACCCAATTGCGGCTCAAAACCACACGCCAAAACGAAAATGGCTTCTTGCGGAGTATCCTCCGCCGGTGTCTCCCATGCTCCCGTCGACTTATCCATAGTCAGCGCCTCACCTATACCCATACGAAATGGATGCGACGAAAATCTCAAGGAACGCATTTGACTATGAACGCAATCGACTTCCCATAAAATTTTGGCTGATAAATTACCAAACTTATTCGGCACCTTGTAATCGACCAACTGCCAAATCATGACGATACGACCTGGCTCAAAAAAATCATCTACAAAGTAAGCTGCATCTTCCGTAACGTCGATCACCTTCCATTCAGCCTGTACTGCCGGCGATGTAAGGAAAAACAACCAAGCAAGAAGCGATAAAAGAATTTTTTTCATAATTCCGCCGTAAAGTCGCCGGCAATCACACTTGCCTTGCAATGGAATGAATAGGAATCATCTTCGTTTCGCGTTTACGTTCCTGTATCAGTGGCAAACAATGTGAGTCATCCTGATAAATAGACACGCAATCTAAGCACTGGAAACACTCGCTGTAATCAACTTTACCCACCGGCGAGATTGCTTGATATTCGCAACGATGACGACAAGTCTGACAGGGTGTGCCACATTCCTCACGACGTGCAATCCAACCCCAACGACGCAATGGATTCAACGCTGCAAGCGCCGCGCCTAGCGGGCAAATATAACGACAGTAGCCACGATAAACAAAAACGCTCAGCACCAACAAACTCACCGCCCAAACGACATACGGCCAATCACGCACAAAATACAAACTGATGGCTGTCTTAAAGGGCTCAACCTCTATCGCTAACTCTGTTGAATTCGGCAAAACCCAAATTGAACTGATGACTGCTACCAGCACGACATACTTAATCCATTTCAGCTTAGCGTCGTCTGCGCTACGGAAACGTCGTGGTTTCACACCTAACTTTTGAGTCACTATACTCACTAGTTCTTGAAAAGCACCAAACGGGCATAGCCAGCCACAAAACGTACCGCGCCCCCATACCAGCAAAGTAATAGCGACAAAGATCCAGAGAATCACCGTCATCGGATCTGTCAACAAAAAGCTCAAGTCATTACCGGTAGCAATAGCGTCTAACGACGCCGTGATATTGACGATACTCAGCTGACCTTGAAACATCCATCCAATCACAATTAAGGTGAATAATAAGTACGCAATGCGGAACACACTTAAACGCGAAGCACTTGCTGATGTGGCCCTTTGACGAATCAAGGCTACGCTAAGAATCACCAAGCCAGAAACCAGCACAGCAATATCGATCCAACGCTTAGACCAAATATCAACCCACTCCGCATCTAACAACGCCGAGACACTTGCGCGCCAACCATGAAATGCATATGGCAAAGGAAATTCTACGTAGGTAAACTGATTTGGAAACGACCCAAAGCGCCGGCCAATTTTGAATGACAAATCAAAGGGCTTGGATGGGTTGAGTGGCGTAGCAGAATCAACAATTAAAAAATGGGCACGAGTAGCTGTTGGATAACCCGGTACCTTCAGGCCCTTGTCATACGCCATAGAACGTAGCTTGATCGCTTTACCGTCTTGCTGCAAAACAAAGGGGATATCGTCTGCAATACGCTGACTTTCATACAAAACCTTCGATAGCGGACCACTCTCGCTAATCATCAACGCTTGCCCATCGCGTCGATTCGCGCCGACCAAACGCCAACCTTCGTCATCGAGCAAGTTTCGACCTATCGATGGCACACTGATTAACGCGACATGAAACTGGATGGCGACTTCGTCAGGCTTACTCGCCGCTTGTTTATCTGCACCCGCTGCTTTTGTTCCTGCAAATGCTTTTTCAATTTGGGCGCGCGTCAATGACATCGCCTCGATCATTCCACGGCCTTGCATTTGAGCCCAACTGAGTGGTTTAACGGGTGCGTCGTAGAGTGATCCTTTACTCAGCGCGATCGCATTTCCTTCACCAACGATCGTCCCATTTTTTGCCGCCTCCACATGCGCACGCGCTACCGATGTGGCAGATTGAATAATTGTTCGATCAATTGCACGCACCGAAACTGTACCGGCCTGAACACCATGCAGAGCTGCGTATTTTTCATCGCGTGCCGTCTTCGCTTTGAAATCGTATATTTGAATATCGTGATGAATCGATAGCCCGGTGTATTGCGCAGCAAATCCTGAGAGTTTGGCTATACCGGCTTCAGAGCGAAATAAGGGCTCACGATGGTCCAGTAATCTCACTTCTATAAAAGAGCCTTTGGTATCGATACACACCAAAATGTTAATAGGTTTACCGCCATAACCTCGAACCGGTTCGAAATCAACGGATTCGAATGCATAACCAAATAACACCGGTTTTTGATTTTCATCGGCGGCGTCACGCACAAACAGAGGCCAAACAGGTACATCGGGATTGATATCACC
>JBEGSP010000291.1:0-3537 GCA_041179845.1 Pseudomonadota bacterium | reverse complement strand
GTATTTGATAGAGTTCGCTAATTCGTTGGCAGCCAGCTAAAAAAAAAGCGCCGATTTTTGATCGGCGCTTTCATGATCAATACAAACACACGAGTGAGCCTGTATCCAAGATCTAGTTAATCGCGTTCGCCACCCAAAATACCTAGCAGCGCAAGCAGATGCACAAAGATGTTGTAGATGTCGAGGTAAATAGCGAGAGTCGCTGTAATGTAGTTAGTTTCGCCGCCGTTGATAATACGCTGCACATCAAACAGGATGTAGGCAGAAAAAATAGCCACAGCAATCGCGGAGATAACCACTTGAATCAACGGCATTTGCAGGAAGATGTTGGCGATACCCGCGAGCAGAATAACGATTACGCCAGCGAACAACCAGCTTCCCATTCCTGAGAAATCACGCTTGCTAGTGGTAGCGATACTTGCCATCACAGCAAAGATAACGGCGGTACCGCCAAAAGCCGTCATGATCAGTGAGCTGCCATTCGAAAAATGCAGAATTTGCTCCAGCATTCTCGACAGCATTAAGCCCATGAAAAAGGTAAAGCCGAGTAGCACGGCAACACCTGTTGCTGAATCTTTGGTTTTTTCAATCGCATAGAAAAAGCCAAAAGCGATCGCCAGAAATGCGATAAAGCTGATCATCGGGCTACCCGCGAACAGCGAAAAATGTATTTGTAGGCCGAGCCAGGCACCAATGACGGTCGGGATCATCGAGAGTGCTAGCAGCCAGTAAGTGTTTCGAAGTACGCGGTGGCGTACGGCGAGCATATCGCTTGATGCGCCGAACATACCTTGAAGTTGCTGGTCCATGAAGACTCCTTAGTAAAGGTGGTTACTCGCTGCGGATGGAGGATCCATCTGCTGCCAAAATCATAATATATCTGATTTTAGCCCCCAGATTCTAGCCTAGATTGCCAATCGTGATTGGAAAGGCCTAACCGTAGTACGGCGAATACTACCTTCTTCCATGGTAAAATCCAGGGTTAATCAAGATTCCTGACTTTTTTCTTAACCCTTTATTTTTATTGGAGTTTTTACAGATGGCAACCGAGCGTACCCTGTCGATCATTAAACCAGATGCAGTGGCAAAAAATGTGATCGGACAGATCTATTCGCGTTTTGAAGGCGCTGGACTAAAAATCGTTGCTTCGCGCATGACCCAACTTTCCCGTGCTGAAGCTGAGGGATTCTATGCCGTTCACCGCGAGCGCCCATTTTTCAAGGATTTGGTGGATTTCATGATCTCTGGTCCAGTAATGGTGCAAGTGCTGGAAGGCCCGAATGCCATTCAGAAAAACCGTGACCTGATGGGTGCAACAGATCCTAAGAAAGCGGATAAAGGCACGATTCGCGCTGACTTTGCTGATTCGATTGATGCCAATGCAGTTCATGGCTCAGATGCTGCTGAAACAGCCAGCGTAGAAATCAGTTATTTCTTCCCAACCCTGAACGTTTACTCTCGCTAAGAAGGGCGGCCTCTACAGCCGCCATCAAGCGTGGTATGTCGGAAAATTTATGACGGCAATCACCAATCTGCTTGATTTAGAACCCTCAGCGCTAACGCAGTGGTGCAACGAGCTGGGCGAAAAGCCTTTTCGTGCGCGCCAGCTGCAGCGCTGGATTCATCAGTTTGGTGAGAGCGAGTTCGATGCAATGACTGATCTCGCAAAGTCCTTGCGAGAAAAGTTGCACGGTCGCGCCTGCGTTTCTGCGCCGCCTATCATGGCGGATCATCTTTCTACAGACGGCACCCGCAAATGGTTGTTTGATGTAGGTGTGGGTGATGCCGTAGAAACTGTTTTTATTCCCGAAGACGGTCGTGGCACCTTATGTGTGTCAACACAGGCAGGTTGTGCAGTAAATTGTCGTTTTTGCTCGACAGGTAAACAAGGCTTTTCGCGTAACCTCGCGGTTGGTGAAATCATCGGCCAATTGTGGACCGCAGAATTTATGTTGAGGCGTAGTCAATCAATACCTGCAGGCCCCAAAGGTGAACGACAAATTACGAACGTCGTGATGATGGGTATGGGCGAGCCCTTATTGAATTATGGCCCTACCGTTTCAGCACTCAGGCTGATGCTGGATGATCATTCGTATGGGTTATCGCGTCGACGAGTCACTTTATCGACAAGCGGTGTAGTACCCATGATGGATAAGCTGTCTCAAGACTGTCCGGTAGCATTAGCGGTATCGCTGCATGCACCGAACGATGCGCTGCGTGATGATCTGGTGCCTCTGAATAAAAAATATCCGTTGGCCGAATTAATGCGCGCTTGCCAGCGCTACCTTGAATTTGCGCCGAGAGATTTCATTACATTCGAATATTGCATGTTAGATGGCGTGAACGATAGCGATTCCCATGCAAGAGAGTTGATTGCTCTTGTGCGGGATGTTCCATGCAAATTTAATTTAATTCCATTTAATCCCTTTCCTGAGTCGGGTCTCAAGCGTTCCGCTAATCCACGCATAAAAGCGTTTGCGCAGGTGCTGATGAATGCAGGAATCGTCACCACTATTAGAAAAACACGGGGTGATGATATCGATGCAGCGTGTGGTCAGCTGGCAGGTGAAATTCAAGATCGCACTCGCGTACAAGAACGTACGCAAAAGCTAGCTGAGTATCAAAAAAAATATGGTAAAGATTTTGGTCGAATTGTGGAGATTGGCGGGTGATGCGTAGAAGCTTACTGATGGTTTGTTGTCTTGCTATGGGGGCGTGTGCACCCGTGGTGACCAACACCTCCCTTTCATCCGGTAACCGCGTTGAGTTAGAGCGTCGTTTGGAAATTCGCATTCAGCTCGCTACGGCTTACTACAGTGAAGGTCAATATGCGACTGCTCTTGCTGAGTTAGATCAGGCGCTGCAAATCGGTGAGCGCAAGGCAGATGTGCTTGGTTTGCGTGGTCTGGTACTCATGCAGCTCGGCGATGCGGAAACTGCTTCCAAGAATCTGCAGCAGGCTCTACAAATCGAGCCAGATAACCCCAATATCCTGAATAACATGGGATGGCTTTTGTGCGAGACCGGACAAACTGAACGAGCATTACCATTGTTCGATCGCGCAATCGCTACCAAGGCCAATCAATCACCTGCCAAAGCCATGATGAATGCGGGTCGTTGCAACATGAAATTAGGGCGTCGCACCCAAGCTGAAGATTACTTCCGACGTGCACTACAGGCCGATCCAGAGCAGATGGGTGCCCACTCCAGTCTCGGAAAACTAGCCTTTGAAGCGCATGACTTAAAACGTGCAAAACGGCACTTGCTAGCCGTCATTGCAAGCGGTCGAGCAATGCCCGAAGATTTTTCTATTGCTATGGCAATTGAGCGACAGCTCGGCGATAAGCTCGGCGAAGAAAGTATTGCACGGCAGTGGCGCAAGCGTTTCCCAGACGCGTTGGTATCGGGTAAATCATCCCTGGGTCTCGTCGATGAGTAATAAAGAATTAGAAAATCTGCCAGTTATCGACGAGCTAAATAGCTCGGTCGATGACTCCTTGTCAGTTGACTCTCCGATTGCGGTGGTTGTCAAAAAAT
>JBEGSP010000290.1:0-7208 GCA_041179845.1 Pseudomonadota bacterium | reverse complement strand
TAATCTTCTTTGCGCGGCGAAACAAAACATCTAATTCATCAAAAGCACCTGCTCTTGCCTTAGCCGTAATGCTAGGCGCTCCTTCTTCCAGTCGCTCCTCCAGCACTCTGGTGCGATCAATGATGCGAGCCAGCCTATTAGTCAACACCAGCATATTTGTACCGACCCCAGTCAACAGAAAAACGGGGGCAATCGCTAATTGAATGATGTGACCGATCTCACCCGGTTGAATTGTCATGATTGCCGATCGTGCCAGAAAGATATTAAGGGTACCAGACTACCAGCAGAAAATTACAGTACGGTAAAAAACAGTACTAATTTTAGGAATTTTTCCCTGACCAAAGTACGACTCGTTATCAATCCATGCTGCGCTAATGTGGTCACTGCCGCACTCACCTGCCTTAGCTAAGCGATTTCAACAGGCATTTATTGTGATGCAGGACAAGCGAGTTAGTGCGTTTTCCTTTCACAAAGCATTCATCGATGTCACCTGGCAATCAAACTAAGTAACGAATCACAAATATCTGATTCACTCAAAATTTTTGATGCAAATCATCTAGGTCGCTTTGCGAAAAGCTGTTACATTTAGCCTTAATGTTGTCATTTTGTTACTACGGAGCAAGCACAATGAACCTCTGCCCTGCCAAAACCACCCCTGAGCTCACGGGCTGAAGGTATGAATTTGATCTACATCGCCGAAGTAACGCTAGCAGCAAATAGGATGGAATCGTGATTAAGGTAGTCATTGCGGATGACCATGCACTAATGCGAGAAGGACTAAAACACATTTTGCAACCGGTCACAGATATACAAATATGTGCCGAAGCCACCAATGGCTTCGAAACACTGCAGTCGATCCGAAGCAACCCTTGTGATGTATTGATTATGGATTTGTCCATGCCTGGCAAAGGCGGTATGGAACTGATACGACAGGTCAAAGAAGAAGTCCCGCAGGTACATATTTTGGTATTAACCATGCATGAAGAACACGAATATGCCGCCCGTGCCATTCGAGCAGGAGCATTGGGCTACATGACTAAAGAGGGAGCCGGTACTCAACTCGTCATCGCCATACGACGAGTCGCCACAGGAAGACCTTACATCAGTATGGATGTCGCCGAGCAGCTGGCCATTGATGCGATGCCGACTAATGAAAAGCTACCACATACTTCTTTGTCAGACCGAGAAATGGAAGTTTTTAATTTACTAGTCAATGGAAAAACGGCGACCGAGATCGGCACCATGCTACACCTGTCCACTAAAACTATCAGTAGCCATAAGAGCCGCATTTTGCAAAAAATGAATAGCTCCTCACTCGCTGATTTAGTGCGATATGCCGTCGCCCACGACCTTCTTCTACCGTTACGAAAATAGTCGAGTTTGATCATGGCAAAAACATCTAACTGGAAGGATGAATCTCACAGAAAATACATCAGAATCAGCTCATTGTTAATCAGTAACGCTGACATGCGCATTCAGAGATATCCGATAGCCATCACTTAAACCAGCGTTGATACTAACTACTTCTTTCACCTATGAAGCAAAGTCATCCAATGATTTGTAACGTGATTGATTCACTGCCTACAACTACTGAAATCGGGCAGATGTCGTTGATTCAAAAAATGATTAATTATTTTTCATCCATAACAAAACAAGAAACAATTTTTCAGACTATCTCTGACACAAAACACTCTGTCCCAGCCCTAAACTCCTGGAGGTAAACATGACTTCATCCAACGTTCCCGAGACTCGTCCAGAACCGGGCAGTAACCTCAACATTAGTGCAGCGACCTGCGATACGAGCTGGCAAAGACAAGGAAAACTCTGGTCAAATTTAAAAGAACTATGTGAACTGTTGCGTATACCCGCAACCTCATCAGTTAATGACGAAGAGTTTTTATTCCAGCATGTGCAATTCAAAACAGGCCAACGTGTACACACCATAGGGCAACCCTTCGATACGCTTTTCATCGTTCATTCAGGCTTTCTAAAGACCGTACTCATCGATGAATTCGGTAATGAACAAGTACTGAGCTTTCCCATGAAAGGTGATTTATTTGGCGTCGATGGTATTCACACAAAACGATACGCTTCCGAGGCGGTAGCCCTATCGAACTGTGACTTGATACTTCTGCCCTTCAAAAAATTTATCGCCTTAGGACGTACACATTCCGAATTGGAACATGCTATGTACAGTGTGATGAGTCGTGAACTAGTACGCGAACAAGGTATGGTTAGCATGCTGGGCGCATTGTCTGCAGAAGCTCGCGTAGCTCGCTTTTTAGTATCCTTGTCAGAACGCTTTGCCGAAATGGGTTATTCCAGCAAATTATTTAATCTGCGTATGACACGTCATGAAATCGGTAGCTATCTCGGTCTGACACTAGAAACAGTCAGTCGCACGCTCTCTGCGTTCAATGAATTTGGGTTAATTACCGTTGACCAGCGCTCGATAGGAATTAAGGATATTGATTCACTTCGTACGCTGCGACGACTTCCACCCTCAAGCGCTCGCTCTAAAAAAGCGAGTAAGAAGGCGCGCGAAGCCTCGCTGATCCGCAACGGCAATCCCAACTCGGGTAACAGCGACTTACAAATAGCTTCGCTTTAAGCCATCCGTAAAAATCGGAACGCGAATGAGATAGCAATCGTGAAATCATTCAAGCTACAGTGAGATAGCTAAGTGCGTAAGGTCCTGCTAAATTGAGGATAGTCTGGTAAGCCAGCGTGGCTGGCGTAACCTCCCAGGCTATCCAGTGTTTTTTATCAATGGCATTAACTCTAGCGAATGCCGCGCGATTTAATTTTTGTGCTGCCCCATACTTTGTCGTTTGCGTGAGCTCATCGATCTCGGCCGACTACCCTGAGAAGCATCGGTAGCGTGGTGTGCCATTTCATCGGCGTTATCGCTTATATCCTCCATAGTATCTTCAGCACTCGCCGCAGTATCTGCCATGGCCTTACCTGCTTCTTCAAACGTATCTCGCCAAACCGTCAGCATGCCTGCAAAAGGATTGCCTGGTTCAAGCTGATGCGCTGGGGATTTTTCGCCGCGAAATTCGGATTGATTCGCTAATCGCTGAAACTGACCACGAGACAATTCTCTTATCCGATCAAAATATTCCCGCGTGGATCGTCCGATCTCCGTCTGTATTTCAATCATCGCTGACATAATTTGTTGATGGCATTGCATCGCTTTATCGGGACGACACACTACCGATTCCCGCAATTCAACCATGCGCGATTGATCGCGCATATCAGCAGCGACACTGCCTAACTTGCGTTGAGCATCGAGCATCTGGTGCGCTACATCTAGCAGAGCATGATCGATCTTCTCGAATCCAGAAAAAATAGCATTCGCTAGTTCCGTTGATGCGTTGAGTTGATACTTGGCCAGATCAACCAATGAATTGTGCTGCTGAGTGTTTGGCATCGTTATGCTCCTTAATTGCAATAGAAAGAATGCGCCGGCCAGAACCTAATCGAACTGGCCGGCGAGCTTCGATGCTGAGACACCCAGATTCAGCCGCTTTGCGTAGGATCAAAGCATGCGCCGAGGGTATAATATTGCCCGGCAAGGCTTGGCATTGCCCCGAACGCTCCACCACTGGTGCCGACGGTTGATTAAACACCGGGACTGTATGTCAAAGAACCAAACCAGGAAGCCCCTGGAAATAAAAATTTCTACGGTAGTCGCTGTTGCTGCCCTGTTGGCCGACACCGACCCAGCGAAATTGTCTTCAGCACTTTCACACATCACCGGCGGAACTCCCGATTACTTCGAAGATGAGTTCACCCTACTCGATTTCAGCGCACTCAGCGCAATACCCGCACCGGGCACGATCAATTGGCCCGCATTAATTTCAACGTTTAAAGAACACCGGCTACATCCAGTGGCGGTGCGTAATGCCCCTCCCTCGCTGGAAGAAGAAATTCGCAGCCACGGACTCAGCATCGATGTGGTCGATCAATCCAAACAATTTGAATTAACACCGCCACCCTCACCAGAGCTTCCAGCAACGGCTATTCCCGAGCCGGTTGCACCTACAGCGCCGGTTGCACCTACAGCACCGGCAACAGCCAGCACAGCCAATACGATGGTCGTAGATACGCCGGTACGTGCCGGTCAACGTGTGTATGCTCGCGGTGCCGATCTGGTGATCATGGCCGTGGTGAATCCGGGCGCCGAAGTAATCGCCGATGGCAGCATTCATGTGTATGCGCCTTTGCGTGGTCGCGCACTGGCAGGCGCTTCAGGCAATAGCGCCGCTCGAATTTTCTCGCTGTCGATGGAAGCTGAGTTGGTATCCATCGCTGGCGTGTATCGCACCTTTGACGAAGGTTGGTCGACTACGCTGGCCGGAAAACCCGCTCAGATTCGCCTCAACAACGATAGCTTGGACATTACTGCGATTTCGCTGAAATAATTTTAAATTTGTTTGATGAATGTAAGAAAATTTGATGTGCTTTGATTTTTATTCTTACGATTTTTATAGCCAGCGCGAAGGTGCATGGTTAAATTAAGTAAGTGGAGGCCTTCCAAATGAAGGTCCGTGTAAAAAATTCCTGAATTCATGTAATCAATGCTTCTGCAGACAAGGAGTTTTCCGTGGCAAAAATTATCGTCGTAACGTCGGGCAAAGGTGGCGTAGGCAAAACTACTTCCAGCGCCAGTTTTTCATCCGGCCTCGCATTGTTAGGCTACAAGACAGCCGTCATCGACTTTGATGTTGGTCTTCGTAACCTTGATTTGATCATGGGGTGTGAGCGCCGCGTGGTGTATGACATGATTAACGTCATCAATCGAGAAGCCAGCCTGACTCAAGCGCTGATTAAAGATAAACATTGCGACAATCTTTATGTACTTCCTGCCTCACAGACGCGCGACAAAGACGCGCTGAGCGAAGAAGGTGTAGAACGTATCTTGAATGAGTTGAAAGAAATGGGATTCGACTACATCGTGTGCGACTCACCCGCAGGTATAGAACGCGGCGCCGTGATGGCGCTAACCTTCGCCGATGAAGCGATTATTGTGACTAATCCAGAAGTGTCGTCAGTGCGTGACTCAGATCGCATACTTGGGATTATTCAAGCTAAATCGCGTCGCGCGCAAACTGGTGATGAGCCTGTAAAAGAGCATTTGCTTATTACTCGTTACGTACCTAAGCGCGTTGATGCGGGCGAGATGCTGTCGTACGGCGATGTTCAAGAAATTCTGCGCATTCCATTGATTGGCATCATCCCCGAATCAGAATCAGTTTTGCATGCGTCCAACCAAGGTAATCCGGCTATTCACGTTGAAGGTAGCGACGTCTCAGAAGCTTATAAAGATGTAGTTGCGCGCTTCCTAGGTGAAGACAAGCCCTTGCGTTTTACGGATTACGAAAAGCCGGGCATTCTGTCCCGGATTTTTGGAGGCAAGTGATATGTCACTCCTATCGTTTCTCTTCAATAAAGAAAATAAATCTGCCAACACAGCTAAAGAACGTTTGCAGATCATCATTGCCCGCGAACGAACTATTCATAACGGACCAGATTTCATGCCGGCCTTACATCAAGAGCTGCTTGCTGTTATTTCCAAGTACGTACAAGTTAATCCGGAAGACATCAAAATCTCTCTGGACCGTCAAGGTAATTTGGAAGTTCTCGATGTAAATGTCGTGCTACCGGATGTCACTGCATCCAGCTAACAGCGCTAGATCACCCTTACTGCATGGTGTGGATTTTACGTCTGCACCACGTAAGGCCAAAGGCATCACAATTGCGTCAGGCCAGCTGATTCACGATGCCTTTGAGCTGCAGCAATTGCAGACATTCCATCACTTCTCTGACTTTCAACAATGGCTGCAAACTCCTGGTCCTTGGGTAGCCGGTTTTGATTTTCCATTTTCATTACCGCGTGAACTGATTACTCTGCTGAACTGGCCCACCGAATGGCCTGCGCTGATACAGCATTACGCTTCCCTCTCGCGCGAAGAAATTCGTAACACCTTCAAGGCAGTTTGCGATAGCCGAGCTGTTGGTAATAAATTTATACATCGTCAGGGCGATGCCGCGGCAGGTTCATCGTCATCGATGAAGTGGGTCAACCCACCCGTAGCCTATATGCTGCATGCGGGTGCGCCCTTATTATTACAAGCGGGGGTCACTATCCCTTGCATGCACGCAGGCGACTCTCAACGAATCGCACTCGAAGCCTATCCCGGAATGGTGGCACGCTCGATAACGCGTGAATCCTACAAAAGCGATACACCTGCTATGCAAACACCCGAGCGTCGTGCAGCACGACTAAGCATTATCAACGCCTTAGAAAAAGCTGAGCATCCCTATCGCATAACCCTGCACACTGGCAAATTTAGGCAGGCATTGCTAAACGATGGCAGCGGTGATTTATTAGATGCGGTCTTGTGCGCCGTGTTGGCTGCTTGGGGCTGGCAGCGTCGCGATGACAACTACGGCCTACCCGCTCATGATGCCCTGGAAGGTTGGATCGTCGGCGCGTGATTCAACATTTACGAACTCATAGCCTGCAAACGCCTGTGCGCGAATGCAGCATACCACTGCAATGAATCAGGATTACTCATCGCATCGGGATTCGCAATTTTCTCTATCGGTATACCGAGCAAAAGTTTTTTAATCGGCAGTTCCATTTTTTTTCCAGTAAGCGTGCGAGGAATTTCAGGAACCAAAAAAATTTCATTCGGCAGATGGCGTGCTGATAATTGCGTGCGTATTTTTTCGCGTAAGCGATGCTCGATATCATTGTCTAGCGTCTGCCCTTCACGCAAAACAACAAACAGTGGCATGTACGATTCGCGGCCTAAATATTCTAGGTCAACCACCATACTGTCTAAGACTTCAGGTAAGTCTTCAACAACACGATAAATCTCGGCAGTGCCCATACGTATGCCATAGCGATTAATCGTGGCATCCGATCGACCATAGATGATAGCGCCGCCGCGCGGCGTAATACGTATCCAATCACCGTGTCGCCATACGCCGGGATAATGATCGAAGTAACTATCGAGATAGCGTTTATTACCGGGATCATTCCAGAAAAATAACGGCATCGTCGGCATAGGTTGAGTCACAACCAACTCACCTACTTCATCAATCACTGAATCACCCTGATCATTAAACGCATGCACCGCAATACCTAGCGAGCGACATTGCATTTCACCGGCATAGATAGGCAGCACAGGACACGC
>JBEGSP010000289.1:0-2525 GCA_041179845.1 Pseudomonadota bacterium | reverse complement strand
GTAAACACCGTCGCCCTAGTCGTTTGCATTTCCATCAACTGCTTGAGCAGGTCAACCGCTTGCGGCCAATCTTCTCTAACGACCGATAGCAAACTAGTAATCGCCAAAATGTCTTCACTCTCAGGATAGAGAGCCAAACCGGCATCACCCAGCGCATACGCCAATGCATCACGATCCTGACCCATCAAGGCTTGAATAGCCTCACGGATTTCCTCCGGTGCGAAACGGGATACCTGTAAGGTATTAAAAGGTTGACCGTGTTCTGCATGAAAAATCAGTTCTTGAGCGAGATTAGCCATAGTTAAGCTCCTGTTTAATAGCTTTGTTCGAAGTTAAGGTTAATTGCATCAACGCAATCTTCCTGGACAGGACCTATTAAGCAAAACGGATGCCAGCTTCAGAAACCCTGGAAACTGTCGATACAGTGACATTTTTTATGATTTCCACACCCTCAGAAGCAGGGATAAGTAAAGAAAATCACGACATCAGGCGGAGAGATAAACGCTGGCGGCAAGGCCTTGCCCACCCCTTTGCCGCTATGGCAGTCATTTGCCACATGTTTGCCGCCCCTAGTTACTAGGCGAGCTAAACTAGTCATCGCAGATAAGCCCGCGATCAGCCCTTAGTGCTCATAGCAAGTGCGGGGCCAGGATCGAGCAAAAATGGCATGTTTCCTGCTTATAAACGCGCGCGAGAGGCACACTTCTATGCTGAATACAAAAAATACAGCTGAAGTGACTAAAGTAATAGTCAGCCGAACCGACATATAACAAAACCAGGAACAGCTTATGGCCACCTCTTCAGTTAGCTCAGCCTCGAATACGGCAACCAGCGTCGCAGCCAATAACTTGTCGGCTCAGCAGCAGGCGCAAGCGGCCAACAAGGCTAATGCCCAAGCTATTCTCACTTCTCTAAACGCAGGTTCTGGCGTGAATGTCGCTAACCTGGCTCAAAGCTTGGTCGATGCTGAGGGAACTCCGCAAAAAAATCTGATCAACGCGAAGATCTCCAAAAACGAGAGCAAGATCAGCGGCCTCTCCGCGGTAATGTTCATGATGTCGGAGCTAAAAACTAAACTCTCCGCACTCAAAGACCGTGACAGCTTCAACACCGTCAACGCGAGTAATAGCAATACCAGTGCAATATCGATCACCGCATCGCCTTCCGCTAGCGTGGGGTCGCATCAAATACAAATTAACTCCGTCTCTGCAGCGCAAAGCAGCATTAGCACTGGATTCGCCAGTAAAACGAGTTCACTGAATGGCGGTAGTCCATTCAGCTTAACGATTGAACAAACCAACAAAGGTGGTATTTCCGTTGGCACTGCCGTTGTAGATAACACCAACACCGCTTTGATTTCTGGCGTGAGCTTTGGTACTAAACCGGCGATTGATGACTTTAGTAATTTCTTAGTCACGATTGATGGTACGACGATGAATCTCACGCCCAATCCTGCCAACGCGACCCTGGCTGATCTAGCGTCTGATTTGCAAGCGCAGTTACGCGCCAAAGATAGTGGCTCAACAGATTTGACTGTTTCGGTATCGAACACTAATCAACTTGAAATCACCTCGGCCACCTCCAGTCGTGTGATTAGCTCGGTATCGCTGACTAGCGCAGCCGCATCAATGGGAACACCTACCTCGACGGATAGTAGCTTCGCTGTGATTAGTGATGTGAAGTTCGCCAGTAATGCATCCGTCACCGATTTTAAGAATTTTTCCGTTCAAATCGACGGCAAGTCGTACAGCTTTGCACCTAAGCCTGCGACGGCAACCATGGATGATCTGGCCGCCAACATTCAATCGCAATTACGCGCACTCGATGGCAGCAGTGATTTAAATGTCACCGTCACTAATGGCAATCGACTTGAAATAAGCTCTACAAAAGCGTCACGCGTCATCAATTCGCCCAAGCTCTCGAATCAGGCAACCATTAATTTAAATCCGGGTGCGAGCGGTGGAACATCGTCGGGCGCAGCTATCGCCGGCGCAGCATTTGGCACCTCGCCTAATGTGAATGACTTCAGTAAGTTTGATATCAATATCGCGGGTAAAGATTGGTCGATTATTCCTCTGCCCGGCTCACCTACCCTGTCTGCGCTGGCTGAAAACATCCAAAGTCAGTTGCGTATTGTGGATGGCTCGAATGATATGAGTGTCAGTGTTGCCAGTGACGGCACGACACTGCAATTTACGTCGTCGACTAATCGCACTATCAGCGGTGCAACGCTCACTCCAAAAGTTTACGCGGATACACCTGAAGGTATGGTGTCAGCGATTAATTCGTCGGGCCAAGGATACAAGGCGCAATTGGTGAACGATGGTAGTGCACGACCCTACAAAATCATGATCACTGGCGAAGCCGGATCCACTGAGAGTTTTTCGTTATCGACGAATAGCACCACGGCGTTAAATTTTTCCAATATCACCAGCGCATCCGATGCTAACGTCACAGTGAATGGCGTGAGCTTCACACGTAAGACCAACACTATTACTGATGTTGTTACCGGTTTAACGCTCGAT
>JBEGSP010000288.1:0-5533 GCA_041179845.1 Pseudomonadota bacterium | reverse complement strand
TTTGAAACAGGCTGCGATCTAGTACTAAGTCACCATGAATCTCACGCACACCCAAACTACGTAGTCGTCGCAATAAACGCGCAAGATCTTCATGTGCCAATCGCGGGTCACCCCCTCCTTGAATCACTAAATCTCCATGGAGCACATCGCCTGCGAGAGTACCTTGCACATACACGCGCGTAATCCAGCGGTAATCAGGACCTAACAGGTCTAAGGCCGCAGCTGTTGTCACTAGTTTCATGACCGAAGCAGGATTAAAAGCGCGTTGTTGATTATGAGAGGCTAGTACTTGCCCATTGAGCGCTCTGATATCAAGTGCAACCGCCGCTGGAGGAATGCCCGATAACGATATTGATTTACCGAATGGCGCGGGCAGGCCTGTACCGTGCGGCAGCGTGGTACAAGCTGACAGTAGCATCAGTATTAATAACAAGGCCCATCGGCCGAATAAACTAGTGCTGAAAATCATTCGCGCAGCCTTAGATTTGATTTACTTGATTATCCCACGTGATGTAAGTCCGTTTAGCTACAATAGAGCTATTGCGTAGCTTCACCCAAGCGTACAATTTTTTATGAGATACGAATGTAATGCTTCCTTTTATTAGCGGCACAGAACTCAAAGACTATCTGCCTTATCCCACGCTGATAGAGGCTTTGCGAAAAACCTTCACGCAAGTCAATCATGCACCCCTGCGTCACGCACATCGCGTATCAGAACCGGGTCCGACGACTCTATTGATTATGCCCGTATGGCAGGAATCAAAACAACTCGGACTTAAAGTTGTTACGGTTGCGCCTGAAAACCGCGCCTTGGGTTTACCTACAGTGCATGCTTTGTTTATTTTGATGGATACCGCTACCGGTGTGCCAATTGCACTGATGGATGGCGAACAACTGACACTGCGACGTACTGCGGCAGCGTCTGCTTTAGCTTCGGATTATTTATCGCGCAAAGAGAGTCATCATCTTTTGCTAGTGGGTACAGGGCGCTTAGCGCCGCACATGGCGATTGCCCATTGCATCACGCGTCCGATTCAACAAGTCAGCGTATGGGGAAGAGATTCGCAAAGCGTTACACAAACGGCCAAGACTTTACGTGAAGAAGGCTTACCTGAGCATATCGCAATTATTGAGTCGCATGATTTATCACAGTCAACCCAACAAGCGGACATCATCTGTTGTGCCACTACCAGTAAAGAACCATTGATTTTTCACGATTGGATAAAACCAGGGACGCATATCGATTTAGTTGGAGGCTTTCGACCGGATATGCGCGAAGCGGATGATGCATTGATGTGTAATGCGCAAATTTTTGTTGATACGTTTGAAGGCACACTCGCTGAAGCAGGCGATGTAATTCAACCCCTTCAAGAGGGATTGATTACGCGTGATGCTGTTCGTGCAGAGTTAGCCGATCTGACAACCCGTCGTCATGCCGGTCGAAGCAATAACGATGAAATCACCGTCTTTAAGTCGGTGGGTACAGCGATTGAAGATTTGTGTGCAGCGAGTCTGGCTTGGAATACATGGAAATCCGCTAATTGATCATCGCTTCAGCGCATCTGGTAACGGAATGAATTCTGATTCACCCGGCACAGTTGCAAAGCGTTGGTGCAACCAATCGTCGCTGGCTTGTCGAATTCGCTCTTCGCTGCTCGATACAAAATTCCAAGCCATTGTGCGAGGACCATCTACTGGTTCACCGCCAAGTATCATGACGACCGCGCCCTGAGATCCTCCGCGAATCTCCAACCGTGCACCTGTGCGTGTGACGAGTAAGCAGCCTGCGCTATGCACCCCATCAATTCCACAGTCAATTTCACCACTAACTATATAGAAAGCCTGTTCGGCATAGTCCGCGGGCAAGGAAAAATGCGCTGATGGCTGCAAGCTTAATTGCGCATACACCAGCGGTGATCGAGTTGGCAAGGTCGAGTGCATTCCCATAAAGCTTCCTGCCACCAATACTATGTGTACGCCATCGAGCAATAGTGTCGATAACTCCGATGCTTTTTGATGAGTGAAATCCGGTTCACACTCTTCATCGGCTTGCGGCAGCGCTACCCAACATTGCAATCCATATAAAGACGAAGCTTGTTCGCGCTGTTGCGTATCGCTGCGCTCAGAGTGCACGATGCCCCGCCCTGCTGTCATCCAATTGACTTCACCGGGTCGAATGGTTTGTACATAGCCCAAACTATCCCGATGCAGAATTTCGCCTTCCAACAACCAAGTTACCGTTGCCAGACCAATGTGAGGATGCGGACGAACATCTAACCCTGAACCCGGCGCTAGTAAGGTCGGACCCATCTGATCAAGAAAAACAAACGGACCGACCATACGACGCTCAGCAGCAGGAAGCGCTCGCCTGACATGAAAGCCGCCTCCAAGATCACGAACACGCGGAATAATAATAGTTTCTAAATTTGACACAAATTTCTCTCCAATGAGGCGAATCATGCCAGAGCAAGCGTGCATGAAGTTCTTGCTGGCGAATCCTATTTACCAAAATAAAGATTCAATAATGATCACTAAACGGGCTAAAAAGTCGAGGATTATCAATTCGATATTCGATTTTGAATAATTTATATGCGGATTTCAGAAGAGCTTCTTGAAAAAGCAGGACGCCGTCCCTATACTTAGCACTCGTTGGAGGAGAGTGCTAACAACTCCCCTGGCAAAAAGTATTTTCAAGTCCAGCCAGCGAAATCGGACCCCCCATTAGCTGGCGCACAAACAAACATAATTTATTGTTTTAAGGAGTTTTTATGAAGATTCGTCCCTTGCACGACCGTATTGTCGTTCAACGCCTGGAGCAGGAAACCAAGACAGCGTCGGGAATCGTGATCCCGGATCAAGCGGCAGAAAAGCCAGATCAGGGCGTAGTCAAGGCCGTTGGTAACGGCAAAGTCGGTGATGACGGCAAGGTTCGTCCTCTCGACGTCAAAGTTGGCGACAAAGTCCTTTTTGGTAAATATTCAGGCCAAACCGTCAAAGTCGGTGACGATGAATTGCTCGTCATGCGTGAAGACGATGTGATGGCTGTCGTTGAATAACGAATAAATTACTGAGCAAAATCGAATAACGAATCAAGGAGTAACAACATGGCAGCTAAAGAAGTCGTATTTGGCGACGTCGCCCGTCACAAAATGGTTGAAGGCGTAAACATCCTCGCCAATGCAGTCAAAGTCACCTTAGGTCCTAAAGGCCGTAATGTCATTCTGGAGCGCTCATTCGGCTCCCCTACCGTCACCAAGGATGGTGTGTCGGTCGCCAAAGAAATCGAGCTCAAAGATAAGCTGATGAACATGGGCGCACAGATGGTGAAAGAAGTTGCATCAAAAACTTCTGACAACGCAGGTGACGGTACCACTACTGCAACTGTGTTGGCACAAGCCATCGTTCGTGAAGGCATGAAATACGTTGCCGCCGGCATGAACCCTATGGATCTGAAGCGCGGTATTGATAAAGCAGTCGCAGCGACCGTTGAAGAACTGAAAAAAATCTCCAAGCCTTGCACAACATCGAAAGAGATCGCTCAAGTCGGTTCGATTTCGGCTAACTCAGACAGCTCAATCGGTGATCGTATCGCCGAAGCGATGGAAAAAGTTGGTAAAGAAGGCGTTATCACGGTTGAAGATGGCAAATCACTGAACGACGAACTCGACATCGTCGAAGGTATGCAATTTGACCGTGGCTATCTGTCGCCGTACTTCATTAACAACCCAGACAAGCAAGTCGCGCTGATGGATAATCCTTTCATCCTCTTGTGCGACAAGAAAATTTCCAACATTCGTGATCTGCTGCCCGTACTGGAGCAAGTAGCGAAAGCGGGTCGCCCACTGCTGATCATCGCTGAAGATATCGAAGGCGAAGCACTGGCCACTCTGGTGGTAAACAACATTCGCGGCATTCTGAAAACATGTGCAGTTAAGGCGCCTGGCTTTGGTGATCGTCGTAAAGCTATGCTGGAAGACATCGCTATTTTGACTGGCGGTCAAGTTATCGCTGAAGAAGTGGGTCTGACATTGGAAAAAGTCACACTGAACGATCTCGGTCAAGCTAAACGTATTGAAGTAGGCAAAGAAAACACCACAATCATTGATGGCGCTGGCGTAAGCAAATCGATAGAAGCGCGCGTAAAACAATTACGCGTTCAAATCGACGAAGCAACGTCTGACTACGATCGTGAAAAATTGCAAGAGCGCGTTGCTAAATTGGCAGGCGGCGTTGCAGTGATCAAAGTCGGTGCAGCAACCGAAGTCGAAATGAAAGAGAAAAAAGCACGCGTAGAAGATGCTCTGCACGCAACGCGTGCCGCTGTTGAAGAAGGTATTGTTGCAGGTGGTGGTGTTGCGTTGCTGCGTGCACGCGCCAACTTGAAAGTCAAAGGCGACAATCCTGATCAAGAAGCTGGTATCAAGATCGTTCTGCGCGCCATGGAAGAGCCTCTGCGCATGATCGTTAGCAATGCTGGCGAAGAAGCGTCTGTGGTCGTCAACAAAGTACTCGAGGGCAAAGGTAACTTCGGTTACAACGCAGCCAATGGTACCTATGGCGATATGGTTGAAATGGGCGTGCTCGATCCAGCTAAAGTCACACGTTCCGCTTTGCAAAATGCAGCGTCTATCGCATCGCTGATGCTTACTACTGATTGCATGGTGTCTGATTTGGTTGAAGACAAACCAGCAGGCGGCGGTGGTATGGGCGGCATGGGTGGTATGGGCGGCATGGGTGGTATGGACGGAATGATGTAATTCAGAACCAACCGCTGCACTCTTAAAAACCCGCGCACTGCGCGGGTTTTTTTATGTCTTGAAACATACAAGCACCGCTCACAAATCGTTTCAGTACAAAGCTTGCGTCACATCAGACGCTCTTCTCGCGTCACCAGAACTCTCACTTCGTACTAGTTACGCACTCATCACAATAAATTTTAACGATCAGTGTGATCGATTAAAAACCATGCGCAACAATTCACGAGGAGACGACATGCTACCTATACTGAGGCGCACAGCAATAATTCAGCCGGCACTACCCAATCTGCTGCATGAATCCTATCTGTCACGGTTGAATACCGAGTGTCTTTCAAAAATCAATAAGATCTGCATTAATCCTTCGACCAAATCAGCCATGGAGGAAATTAATAGTCTTTATCAAATCACCATTAATGAGGAAGTAAAAAATCAATATGGCATGCTAAACGCCAACCAACTTTTCTTACCTGATGATTCATTCACATCAACAGAACTAGCCAAAGGTCATCAAATTTCTTGTGGGCTTTGTTCTTCGCATGAATTTCAACAAAATTACTCCATAACATTATCCCGAATGTCCCTTGAAGCAGCGATTAATCCTTTTCATAAAAATTATCTTATCAAGTCGTTTCAAAAGACCATTTTAGCGATCACTGCAAAAGAGCGGAACGCGCTGTCAGAAATAATTCATCCGAAAGTGTTTGACTGGTTAGATTTAAAAATGAACCCCGATGAAATTAAGTTATCCTGCAACGCCGCACAAAAAAATTTGCCGC